>JALYLJ010000255.1 GCA_030774295.1 Thermoproteota archaeon | reverse complement strand
CTATAAAATAGATGCGCCCAAAAAATAAAACAGTCCAAAAAAAATTATAATTTTAGATGTATCTTTAGTCCCTTGTACCTATTTCTTATTGTTACTTCAGTCACTCCAGCAGCCTCTGCAACATCCTTTTGAGTTTTATTTTCACCATTCATTACACAAGCTACATACAGAGCAGCTGCAGCTAATCCCATTGGATCCTTTCCAGCAGATATCTTGCCTTGCTCAGCCTTTTTCAGTATTTCCAATGCTTTTCTTTTAGTTTTTTCGGAAAGCCCTGACTTGCTTGCAATTCGGGCTACACATTTAACAGGATCTACTACAGGCATTTTCAAGTCCAGTTCTCTAATCAATAATCTATAGCATCTTGCTACATCCTTTTTCTTGATATTACTTGCATGTGCAATATCCTTCAAAGTTCTAGGCGTTTCAGTATCTCTACAAGCAGCGTACAGCGCAGCCGCTACAAGAGCCGAAATAGACCTTCCCCTGACGAGACCCTTTTCAAGTGCTTTTCTGTACACATAAGCTGCTTTTTCAATTACAGCATCCCCAACAGCCAGCTTATCTTTTAGCCTGTCCAATTCACTAAAAGCTTGCCTAAAATTGCGATCTACTGGTTCGTGTACTTGACTCCTACTATCCCAAGTTCTTAATCTTTCAATAGTACTTTTCATAGAAGCCGATAATGGCTTTCCAGAAGCGTCTTTATCAACAGGTCCGATTATTGTGGCAAGCCCCATATCATGCATTGCAAGGGACGTAGGAATGCCGGCACGACTTCGATCTTCATGTTCTTCTTTTGAAAATGCTCTCCATTCCGGTCCAGTTTCTTCAATGCGTTCAGTAACTACAAATCCACAATTTCCACAAAACATCTCTCCACTTGAATTATCTGTGACCATTGGACCTTTTCCGCATCTTGGACAGCGGTCACTAAATAAGGAAATATCTTTAACCAATTCTAATACCCCACAAAAATTGAGACAATGTTGTTTCTTATATTTATGTTTTATTCTCATATATATGCATTGTCGTAAATATTTCTGGGGCGCTAATATATAGAGGAAAATTTGGAACTTTTCCAAACTAAAGCCGGTTTTCTGGCTAATTTTCGGGTTTATTTCTCAGTTTTTAAATTTATCAGGCCTTTGGCATGTTTCTTTTTCTTCTCTTGATCTTTTCAACTTTCTTACTTTCACTTCTTGTTGAGCTGTAAACGTGAGTTTTTTTGGATAATTTCACAAAAGAAATACAAATAGTATCAATATAAAAACTATAGACTCAACAATATCTTAATCATTTTAAGTGATAAACGCGTTGCATTGTTATGAGTTTAAGCGACAATCATTCGGATAATGAAATTCGGAAAATGTATGATTTTAAGAACATTGCAATTGTGGGAATGTCAAGGGATCCCGTCAAAGCTGCCCATTTTGTTCCTAAATATATGATTGAAAGAGGATATAACATTATACCAGTGAATCCATCAGCTAATGAAATACTAGGAAGGAGAACATACTCCAAGGTATCGGATATTAAATCCCAAGTAGACATAATAGACGTATTTAGACCCTCTGAAGATGTCTATTTGGTTGTAGAAGATTCAGTAAAAAAACCGGGTGTTAAAGTTATCTGGTTACAAGAAGGTATTCACAATGCCGAAGCAGAAAAAATGGCCCTAGATAATAAAATTAATGTTGTGTTCAATAGGTGCATTATGGCTGAACATATGAGATTATTCAATACCGATTAAAAAATAAAACTATAATCGATATCCTTTTTCATGGAAATATTTGATTTCCAGTATACCTATCAATAATCCTTATTGCTTTTGTAGGGCATGCTTGAGCGGCCATAACGATCCTATCTAGGGTATCAGCGGTTTCTGATTGGACCCTTGCCTTTGGATTGATGTGTTTACTTTTATCAACTACAAACACTTTTGGTGCTATGGTTTCACATCCACCAAATGCCAAACACAAGGTTGGTTCAATTAGGATATGGAATCTGCTTCTTATAGTGTCTAGGAGCAAGTTATCATTGCCAAGGTTAGTTTTGGACTGGTGGTTTGTAAATTTATCTGGATTCAATCTGTTTTGACTTGACAAATTTTCATTGTTTGTTTCATTGCTGGGTTCATTTGAATCAAAATTATCATAGGAATCTGAATCGTATTTTTTTCTTTTTTTCCTATCAGAAAGAATTTCGAAGGCTTCGTTAATTTTCTTGATTGTCTCTTCCGCAAGAGGTGATTTGTTTCTATCAGGGTGATATTTTCTTGCAAGCCTTCTGTATGATTTTTTTATTTCCTGAAAATTGGCATCTTGTGATACTCCTAGAAGCGCATAATAGCCCCGACTATCCATCAAATAGACTACCAGTATCTATTATTTATTCACTTTTCGTAGGAAAAGGATATCTCTATAGATGGAAAAATTGTAAATCTAATTTGATCAAAATATGTCAAGACTTCTTACCTGCTACGAAAGGGTTGATGATGCCATAATAATTTTCCAATGCCATTTTATCGTCATAGCATTTTTTACATATGCATAGTTGGGAAACAATGGCTCTATCGCAATCTTTCTCGAACTCGCATTCAGTGCATCCAGCCAATGATCCACAGACGGCACATTTTAGCTGTTTAGAATTTACTGAAACATAGGATGGATCTGATAAATCTCGTGTATGACATTCTACATGTTTTATAGATTTAGTTGACTTTGACCATAATGCTAATTCACCCTTTGATATTTTTTTTCCACAAGACTTACAGTTACTACTGAATTTTACAGTAAGGTTAATCCAATCATTGCTCCTTGTTTGCAACAAATTAATCAAAGTACATCAAAGATAATAATCTAACGAGTGGTTGAGACTGGGAATAATATTTATTGGTACAAGAGATTCAATGTGGGTTATTTGAAGAATTTTTCAATTTTCATTATTACGGTTTTTTTTTCGCCAAGTATAGTCCTTACCATATCGAATAGTTCGCATGCTTCCTGTTCAAATGCTTGTATGAGATACCTATCACCATTCATACTTACTTCTAACGAATAATATTTTATGCCATTTAACATGAGGGATAAATGGTTTGATGCTTTAGTAATTTTACCGCCCAAACCCAGTATCATAGTCAAGGCCTCAATGCTATTTTTGTAATTCAAAATCGCTGCTCACGTCATAGATCCAAAACTTAATGAAATTAACAAGAGGAAGAAATGAAATATTACTTTCCATGATTTTACGGACACAAAATTACAGTAGGAAAAACATGATATAGTTATTGGATCATCTCGGAGAGAGGGAGACGATTCCAAAACAGTACTTCATCAAATTTAACTAATTAAAAAAGCGTTACTCCTATTATTGTTATTGTTCTTATCGTTGTTGTTAATGTAGACGTAGCTGTTGCTGCTGCTGTTGTTGTTGTTGCTGTTGTTGCTACATCTCTTACATATACCAAACCAGCCAGCTATTCTGTTTTCCATCTTATTTTCAATGACATTTGTCCCACATTCAAAACAAAAGTATCTTTTTTCCATTTGATTCCGAATTATTAAACAATACCTTCATAGTAGATCTTTATGATACCGCCAGCACATGATCTGAATGGACAACAAGAGTTCTATTAGAAATCACCATTCTTCTTGATACTGAATACATTTACTTAATGATTTTTTCTAGCACTTTATAGCTCGAATGAGAGTAAGCAATTACAATTAAAGTGGTGAGGTTGAATCGTTTAGTGTGGCTTTACAATAAATAGTTTAGAATTATTACCATCATATCCTAAAAGATATGCCTGGTTTGTTGAAGGATTGATTATGATATTATTTACAATAAAATCAGTTTCAAATTTATTTATAATGTTGTTAGTTGTGTTTACTGCTATAGCCATACTTTTGGTGCCATTTGAATTCTTTGATAAAATGTTGGTTAAATTTTGGTCAACTATATAGAGTGATTTGTCATTTGGATTGTACAAGATATTTTTTACGGATTCTCCTTGTATATTTGAAATGTTCTTCTTACTTTTGAGATCTATGGCATTAACTTTTCCGTCAGAGCCTGCCTCGTATAGTACCTTCTTTTCCTTGTCAAGAGTTATTGCAATTGGACTTTGTGCTGTTATATTATCAATTATGAGGTTATTTGACTCATCTATTACCGAAATGAGATTGTCATATTTTGCACCGGCATACAATAAATGAGATTCTGGATCTAATTGTATATCCTTTATTCCGTATTGCCATTTATCGATAAGAACTGATTGTAATGATTTTCCATCAACCACATATAAGCCCGGCTTTCCACCCTCAGGATATAATGATCCAAGATATATCGTATTGGTAACAGGGTTGAAAGATATCCCCGCCAATGATCCTTCTTTACCTTCTTCAGTTTCACCGTACAATTGAATCCTCTTGAATTTATTATTGGTCGAGTTGATCACATATAGTGTGTCATATGCAATGTCACTACCATTCTCATTAACCAAATGCTGACCTGCAGCGTAGATAACACTTCTATCAGGATCTATTGCAATGTTGGTCAAAAAATCATTCTTTTGGGATCCGATCTTAATGGTGTCGATGACCTTGTTTTGAGCAGCATCAATAACATACAGTAAATTCTTTTCTCCTGAACTTGTCGCAAATATTCCATAAATTTTACTTGTTTTTTCATCTATAGCCATGGAGACTGGTTTATCTTTTCCAAGAACCATCGAAGATACTGAAAAAGTACTTGGAGATTGCGAATAGCCTGAGTGTAATATAGAAACTGTCAGCAATGCTATGCCGACAGAAATAATGGTAAAAAGAGCTCTACGAGAACTCCTAGACTCATACATGTTAATGATTACTAAATTTACTTATTAAAGATATAGAAACTTAATGATGGAAAAATGTTTATTTCATTTTTTCTCTATTGAGTTTCCAAATATTCTAAACGCTAAAAATTGGATTTGAATGGATTATAGATTACGTACAGCAATCCATTACGTTGTACATTTTCCTCAACTATCCTCATCAAGAAGCAGGAGCATTCCATCAAGTGTCGAATCAACACTTAATATGATATTGGGAAGTATTTTACAGGTTGAGATATTGTAAGATTTATTAGATAATTTATCCTTATCTTAATTAATGAATCAAAAGCGTAATTTAGCATCTTCACTCATTTGTTTCTCATTTACTGTACTTGTTGTTGTTGTTGTTGGTGTTGCTACCCTAATGCCAAAGGAATCAAGCTTTGGTTTTATGCAAACTTCAGATGCGTTGAATGATACCAACGCTACGTCATCTGCTACCAACGCTACGTCATCTGCTACCAACGCTACCCTTTCCAAAACTATACAGATTACTTCTGCCGATACAAAAGAAGCCACTGATGGAAAAAGCGTAGATATTGACTTACAAATTCAACCTTTTCCCGTTACACAAAGCGAGAACTCACAATTTAAAATTACTTTTTTACAACCATCTTCTCAAACAGTGCAAGTTCATGTAGACTATGATCTTTCAATATCGAAAATGAATAGCGAAGTTTTCAGGGCGTCATCTTCAACTGGACAGCCGTTACTGCACACAGCAGAGGGAATCGTCAGTATTCCGTATAAATTTAGTCAAGAAGGCCAGTATTCAGTTCAAGTAAGCGTCATGGGGATCAATTTTATTCCTATAAAAACGGAACAGGCCTTATTTGATCTGAAAGTAAGCTAGGCCAAATTAAGCCAAAGGATACCTTTACTAAATCTATCAAATTCAACTGCTAGTTATTGGTTTTCTGTTTCGTTTGTAGTCTCATTATCTGTGGATGTATCAATTTCCAAAGTCGCAGAATTTGGTTGTTCATTAATTAATTTGAAATCACTATTGTTGATAAATGCATACGCGACGAAAAGCAATAACACTGCACAAAATATCGCACTTACCAACAAGAGCATATTCATTATTGAATTGAATATTTTCTGAGTAATTTAAAGTAGTATTAAGATTTGAGCGTTGTATAATCCCCCATAAAATTAATTCAATGTTTTTTAAAAAATATTGAGACATAGCTATGCATAATAATTTTAACAAAAATTGTAAACATTAACTGAGCTCAATGAATATGAGCCTATATTTTCATCACAATGTCCATAAATCAAATTGAATTTATCAAGACATATAGAAAGATTTGTAGGTAGATTTGACTGGACAACCCTAGACCTTGTATACCTGAGAAAATGGACAATCATTGGAATTATCATAGGAGTTCTATCAGGATTCCTGGTGATAATCGGTTTTGAGGCTGTTAGAATTTTTTCATCTTTTTTTCTTAGTGATATAGTGAGATATATCCAGCCATATCCAGAAGATGTGGCAAGCCTGTCTTCTGACTACTCTCTTTATGTCTTAAAACCATGGCTTATTCCAGTAACCTTGGGTCTAATTGGTTTGGTTATAGGAATACTTTCTACAAAACTCTCAACAGTGTTAGGCAAAAATGGAATAGACGAAATCAGTGATGAATTTCATAATAAGAAAAATCAATTTAGTCTAAAATTTTCGTCGTTAAAATCATTTTCTAGTATATTGGCTATAGGAAGTGGAACTAGTGGTGGGGTTGAAGATTCTCTAGCATATACTGGATCCACACTAGCATCTATAATAGGCAAATTTTTCAAACTAAATCAAGAGGAAATCCGTATTGCGATTGCAGCGGGAATGGGTTCTACAATAGGAGGCATCTTAAGGTTACCCTTTGGAGGAGCAATATTCAGTTTAGAATTGCTATATCGAAGAGATTTCGTTATCAAGTCTCTGTATCCAGCGTTCTTAGCGTCAATAACAAGTTATATTATTTCGGGTATTATTCTGGATTGGCCTTCTTTCTTGTATATCCCTCAGGAATTTATTACAAAAACTAGTCTTCAGTCTATAGGTGCATATGGCCTAATTGCAGCCATGATAGGATTAATCGGAATAGGATATGTAAGGACCGTTCAGACCTTTCAAAAACATTTCGAGGACATGAAAATTCCACTTTACTTAAAGCCTGCTCTAGGTGGAGTAATTATTGGAATATTCGCAATTGGATTTCCGGAAATATTAGGTACTGGTTACGGCTGGTTACAAGTTGCAGCACTTGGTAATCACCAGATTTTTCCATTGTGGATAATGTTCCCTGTAATCATAATGAAAATCTTTGCCACATCAGTTTCTAATGGATCGCGAAATAGTACTGGTCTACTTGGTCCTTCACTGGTTATCGGTGGACTGATTGGTTCAGCTCTAATTACACTGTTTCATTCTATTGGAATCTTCATGTTTATTGACACGACATCTGCTACTTTGATATCAATACTTGCTTTTTTTACTGCAAGTACTAGGACTCCAATTTCTGCAATTGTCATAGGGATTGAAATCGTTGGAAGTTATACTTTGCTTATTCCGACCGTTATATCGGTTATAATTTCAAATATTATTTCTGGCAAGAATAATTATATATACAAGAATTATGTTACTAACATAAGGACGCAAATTTTAAAGGATAAGAAACATGATTCTAAGTTAAAAAATTATCTCATAAGAGATGTGATGACTTCTGATTTCTATAACATAAATCGGAATACAACCATTAATGATGCTGTTCATATAATGAGAGAGTTGAATGTTAAATCACTAGTTGTTACCAATAATAAAGATAAATTCGAAGGGATGGTATATTTTGAGCATTTGTCAAATGTTTCAAAGATACAGGGAACAATTGAATCTGTTATGATATACGATCCACCTATGTTACGTCCCTTAGATTCAATTCTAGACTATTTTGAATTGATAAGTAAGACTGCATTGTCTGAAATTCCAGTAATTTCTCCAGATGATAGTAAATTAGTATTATCGATACTAACTATGAGAGATGTTAACAAACTATTGAACAATATAGACGATCCACTATTACCTGATTTGCAAAAGGGTATTAGTAATTTGCAAAATATAGATAGTAAGATTTTTCATAATGCACCGGCTGATCAAGACCTTGACAATAATAGTAGACTAATTAACAAGCTTAAAGATTATTGGGCCCAGTAGTAGAGTTTTAAGATTTAATCAAGTTATTATTATTAATTACTTTGTACTATTAGTACTATCATAGTCATAGATGTAGAAAAGATGAATCAGAAGTGTAATGATTCTTGAATTTTATTCTAAATAAAAAGAGAAAGGGGAGATTTAGTTTAGTTTACCACTACCTGACCCTTCATATACGGATGAAGAGTACAAAAGTAGTCAAATGTTCCTGGGGTACTAAACGTCCACTGAAAAGTCTTTCCTCCTGCCAAGTAACTTGAGTCAAAGTCTGCACCTGGTTCGCCACCCTCAGCACTTCCTGAAGTTACGGTATGTAGTGTAGAGTCCGTATTCTTCCAAGTTACTGTTGTGCCTGCTTTCACCGTCAAGGTTGGAGGTTCAAAGAATTTTGTATTACTTGGAGAAGAGGATCCTGGAGAAATAACTATTTCACTGCCTGATGCTCCGGTTTGGTTTCCACCTGTAGTTGAGTTTCCAGCCATCATTGTTCCGTTACCAGTTGCGTTACCGCTACTGGCGCTGGTATTGAGCATTGTGGTGTTCTGAGTTACTTCTGTTTGGCCATCTCCGCCATTGCCATTGCCATTGTTGTTGTTGTTGCTGCTGCCGTTGTCATTTGCACCGTCTTCGGATGCAGATGATGCTTGTTCAGATGTAGCTGCTGCTTCTGCTGCTGCTCCTTTTTCACAGACTACAGATTCACTGCCTGCGGGTGCGACACATGTTCCTTCTGGATGTTCAGTTGCTGTCGAGTTTTCCATGGCTACTACTGCAAATGCACCACCCTTTACGACATCCTTCATTGAGTGG
>JALYLJ010000254.1 GCA_030774295.1 Thermoproteota archaeon | reverse complement strand
CTATTACCACCCATGGTTGCTTGAATTAGCTATTGGTTTAATTAATATTTGTGTATCAGAAGAGGAAAATTCTCTAATGATTTAATCGAAATCATTCCAAGTATATTCAGTTTATTGATTTTGTATGCGACAAAATGAAAGCAAGTACGGGTTTGAATAAAGGGGAAGCGATCCTAGGTTCAGTTTTGATGAAAGATGATATTTCGAACCTTTAGAACAATCTACAAAATCTTTTGAAAGTATTTCCTTGTAGATGAAATTGAATGCCTCACTTTCCTTCGACATATCCATGATAATTTGGAGCGTGCCGGAATTTATCAACTTCTTGTTAATCGTGCTAATTATTGAAGAAAATGACTCCTTATTGGTCAGTATGTCTTGTCCAGACGACGGCAAGTTGATGATGAAACTATCTATCGAACCATCGGGAATCGTTGTAAGTAACTTTGTTGGATTACCCCAAAAAACTGACGCATTTAGCGGGTCTAGTTCCGTAAACTTTGATTTTGCATATGAGATCTCATTTTGATCTTCTCCTATCCCAATAAAAAATTCAGACCAAACATCATTAGCCATCCGATATACAAGTTCGCCTTTGAAATAACCTATTAGCATGTTAATCCTCAGAAAGGATTTTCTGGCATTCATTATTGTCCTTATCAGGATCGTTGATGGATTTCCTTCATGAAAAAATTGATATATAGAGTTCCACCTATTTTTGAAGACGACAGGGAAACTCCTCATTTTTATTAGCTCTTGAAACAAATGAGTGTCCGCAAAATCCGAAAAGTACGAATCGGTTCTGGAAACTGCCTCTAATTTAGGTAAGAAAAGTTCATCGTACAAGTTGGTAACCCTGTTCCAAGCCCTGATGGGATCTGATCCCATATACGTAACAGATAGGTCAGAGAGCCACACGACTTCTGCCAAGAGATTTATCTTTCCAATATCATATCCTTTTGCCATTAATTCGGACAATAATTCTTCGAACTTTTTCTGTGCTGTTTCCTGCTTAAAATAAGGAAAATCGGTTCTCCAAATGAGGGCCTCAATTACCAAA
Source organism: Thermoproteota archaeon (assembly GCA_030774295.1). Classification (GTDB taxonomy): domain Archaea; phylum Thermoproteota; class Nitrososphaeria; order Nitrososphaerales; family Nitrososphaeraceae; genus TA-21. The sequence goes on along the minus strand of JALYLJ010000254.1, from coordinate 1,625 downwards.
CTTTTGTCAGATTTTTCTATCCTTGCAGGCCGTGTTTGCAGATCTGGTTGAGTCCTAAACTTAAATGAAAAGTTTTCTAAAACCCTTTCCAAATCTGGTTTATCTAACTTGAAGTAGGCATCATGAATTTGATATCTTTGAATAGTTTCAATTGTTCTTTGCACCCTGGGGCCTACAGACGAGCGAATAGATGGTCTGGATGTAGGATATCCATTAGTTTCAGGCCTAGAGCTATTACCATTATAAGTAAATTGCAGTGGATCGTAATCATGTAATAGCGCGGCCACAAGGATAAATTCAATATCCTCAGCAGAGAATCTGTAATCGGATATTGCATTTGGTAACATTTTAAGCGCCATATACGATACCTCTAGACTATGATGAAAGTTATGATATTCAGTGGATCCCTCACCCAATCCAATATCAGAATAAACACCATCCAAAAATCTAATCAATGTAGAGATTTTTTCGATTTTAGTGTCGCTTGTTCCCTTATTCTTGGCAACATCCAAGATAGCCATAACTAATCTGTCCTCCCTGATGTCGGCAAGCGTTTCGTTTGCTTCTTTTACTATCGATTTACCGAATCCCGGTAATTTTTCTAAAATTTCATTGTAAATTATCTTGAGTGGAAGGCTTTTGTAGAGATATATCCATAAGCCTGTAATCTTCCACGGATACTTTATTCTAAATCTCTCTCTTTCTATAATTTCATCTACAAGTAGGACAATATTTCTGTTTAATTTTCCAATTTCACGATTTGTTACAATGCCTTCCTGATTATTTGATTTTGTATCTTGGTATTCGGCACGCATTACAGCCCACTGTGGTATTTTTACCCTGTATCGAAATTTTTTGATTGACCCATTCTGGTCCCATGGAAATCGTATAGTTTCTCTTTGCGTCGTGGCAACATTTCGATTTTTTGTATTAATCAAGTCGTCATCTTTTACTACCTGAAGAATCAATTCATTATTTGGAACTTGCAAACCCAATAAAACATGCCAATATTTGCCCTTGTCTACCCAATCCGGAGCATATGTGGCAGGATCCCAAAAATCTATCGGACCAAATGGGATATAGCCGTCTTCAAATTCATGCGTTTGGGGATTATACGATTTGTACTCGTATTTTCCTATCTGAGAATTAATCTGATACGCAAGGGCTCGGGTATTTTTGACCTTATCTGATGATTTTGTAAACTCTCTGTGGGCCATTATTCCCCAGATAGTGCCCAAGGCACTGAATAAAGTCAAAAGAAAGTAAACAAGGTTAAACTTATCATGAATTGTGTAATTGAGGGCTAATTGAATTCCAAAAAGATAAGAAGAGAACATTGCACCGAAAAACAAAAAGAGAAAAAACCATCTTGCTACGTCATTATAAAATAAACTAAATGATTTTCTGTCGCTATAGTTTATCAATCTATGCTTCATCAACTTTCACTGTCATTTACAGGTGGTGCATCATTAATTGACCGTATGACTATCTTCAATTACTCATACCTTATAAATTACAATCGGTTAAAATAATTCCATATATAAACGCGACCACTTTGGCTTGCTTTTCTTCCCCCATCTTTGGTATAATGTCAATTACATATCGATAGATATCAAGTCATGTAC
>JALYLJ010000253.1 GCA_030774295.1 Thermoproteota archaeon | reverse complement strand
TTATTGGGAGTCGGGATTTCAGGTTCCGCTGATGAAATTAAAGAAGTGATATAGGAACTTAGAGCATTGGTGTCCTCATCTTCACCAACATTGGATAAAATCTTTCCAATTTTATTTGGATCCAATTTTCTATATCCAAATGGCATATGGTTGCTATCATTGTATTTGACCGGGTCTACATCAACCTTTGCTCCTACTATCAAAGGATTAGGCTTGTAGATAGAATCTATTTTCAGTTGCCATACCTCATTAGGGTTGCTTACAATAGCATCATAAAAGTTTCCGTTCAGTTGAGATGCAGAAACAGCAAATTTCCAATTGCGAGAATTAGCAGAATACCTCTCAAATAGATTTTTTGCGAGGCTGTTTCCTTCTAGTATATCCAATTAATATGAAATTTAGCAAACGGTAAATAAGAGTTTTCTTATTTGTTCTATTCGCTGCATAAAAAACAAGTTAGGTTTCAAATAACCGACCTAATGATATTAGAGGTATTCGAGAACTAAATCTATGGTTTTGTCTGGCTTCTAAACATTAGGCGACTTCACATAGAATGTCAATCTCTACTACGCTATCAAGTGGAAGGCTATTAACCCCGACGGCGACTCTAGTGTGTCTTCCTTTTTCTCCAAAAACCTCTAGCAGAAAATCTGATGCTCCATTGATAACTTTTGGGTGATCTTTGAATGAGGGATCACTATTTACATAACCACTTATCTTCACAAATTTGGATATTTTTTCTAAATTATTCAAATATTTTCTTATATGCTCAAGTGCGTTTATTGTGCATTGTTTTGAAGCATCCATTGAATCATTGATGGAGACCTGACTTGACACTTTGCCTACATACTTCTCTGGCAAAGATCCAGCGACCAGCGGAATTTGTCCTGATACAAAAATCAACTTTCCGCTCTGCAAAATAGGAACATAGGAACCAATAGGTTGTGGGGGGTTCGATAAACTTATACCAATAGATGCTAATTTTTCTTCAATCATCATTCCCTATACGTTGATTCAAGTTTTTATTTATTTGCAGTTCCCTGCTTTTATTTACAGAATCAATCCAAATACTTTTATGTACATATGTAAGTTACTCTGTTGATGTCCGCCCACGACGACAAGATTCAATCTACAGGAGGATACTTCCATATGAAGGGCGTAGCATTGAGTATACTCGTAATGGGCCTATCTCTAGCAGGAGTTATTATCGCATATGTAATGTATGGTCACATAGGACCTTCTTTCTCCGCCGAAAGAATTAATGTTCAACAAGCAGAGCTAAGAGACGAATATGGATTGCCCAAGCATGAAGTAATAAAGAATCAAAGCATCTTGTTAACACCCCCGTCTCTAAGAGATATCAAACAAAACACATCTGGCTAGATTGGAAATAGCCTAAAAGGCAATAATTATTATCTGGAATAATTCTTTTCAATGCTAGTCCAAGTTCTAATGAATAAAACATTATTACATATCGTTGTCCATTATTTTGCTAGTTGAAAAATTGTGAAATATGTGGCTCTAGGTTCGCTGATAGATCGTGTGTCATATGTTCTAAAGTAGTTTGCTCGTCATGTACAAACCGCAAAGGAACACGATGTACAAGATGTAGTTCTGTCAGGGTAGAAAAGTATTCTTTTCTCAAAAAGAACCTGCCGTATATAGCGCTAATTGTTGCAATGTGGTTCTTTGTCTCTGGACTTTATCCTTTTCCTTACTTCATGGCGATTGGGATACCGGTAGACATGGCCATTGTTCAACCTGTTCTTATTGCAACAACAGTGATGACTATTCCGTTTATTTTCATGCTGTTTGCATGGAAAAAACGGTCAGAGAGAATGAGATCCGAATAGTTCAATTTTGGAATGAAATGATTTTTATTTATAGGCATTATGGATATTTATTATGGTTGGGACTGGACTTAACGGAGAAGTAATTTCCGGAATATCTCTAACATTCTTCGGCATCATGTTATGGGTTTATGGTACAGTTAATCAGGTAGCGGCAGTTTTGATCCCAGCGGATATGATTATAATAGGAATCGGCATTGCCGTGATTGTCGTGGGGATATTTACTAATAGAAAAAACGCAGTAATTCATTCGGAATAATCCGACTATTCTAATTTTATTTGACTTTAGTTTATGATTTTAAAGATCTTTTTATCCGATATTGTCTAAAATTGATTTTTAGACAAAAAAATTTTAATAAAAGTAGTAGAATACACTAGTAACTATGAAAAGAATAGAAGCGATTATACCGCAGTCAAAAATGTCAGATGCGTTTTCTGCATTGAAAGAATTGAACATCGGTGGTTTTACGTATTATGATTCAAAAGGAAGAGGACTAAATCCTCCAGCAGCGGTGCATTCGGGAAGGGGAACTTCTCTTTATACCCCAGAATTTAACCCCAACTTAACTATCTTTACTGTTGTAGATGATTCGCTTGTTGAACAAGTAGTAAACAAGATACTAGCAAGTACTAGTACAGGCCTTGCTGGAGAAGGAAAAATTTTCATTTCAGACATAGACCAAACGATAGACATAGGTACAAAGTCTAAAGATAAGCCCTAATCTATTTTTTTAGTATCGGTTCAGAAATAATAATAATATTAATTAAAAATTAATTTTCCTTCTTTCTTTCATTCAATAAGGATTCCAAAGCTTGACTAATATTCAGCGCTCCCTTTCTTCTCGCGTAGTCTTCCAAGAAACGTATTTCATTTTCTGAAAAGCAGACGTACATGTCTCTTTTTGAACTAGTCATAATTTTAACTCGTGTTCCCAATCTAATATATCTTTCTACAACCGGTTCTGTCAAGTTAATGTCGGATTAGAGTAGAAAATATCACTGTAAAGATTCGTCGGTTGAATGTTTTCATGAATATTAAAATATAATTAACTTTATTTGGAAATTGTGACTGAAAAAAAAGTGGTTTCGTCTTCTTGTCATTATGACGATAGTACAAATGAAATAAAATGTGAAGTAACCCTAAATGATGGAACTAGACATTCATTAGCAGCAGCCGTGATTTCTGATGCGTCTGCAAACTCTAAAAAGATGATGAGAAGTAAGAAAATCGAAACAACTGATAATGAGAACTAGTTCTCATGTTCGAGAATACTTCATTCGCAGAAGTGATCCAATTACTTCAGGGTATAGGAGCAATAGCCGCCTCTGTTGCTGTTGGCTATGCGATTAAATCCTATGTGATAAGTAGGGAAAAAAGACAATATGACTTATCCAAGAACATTCAAGACGATCTTTTAAATTTTAATAGAGAATTATCTTCTGTTGATGAAGATGATGATGAAGCGAAGGAATTACTTTATGAAAGATTGTTTAACTCGTTAGAATGGTTAGGATTTTTAATAAATGAGAAAC
>JALYLJ010000252.1 GCA_030774295.1 Thermoproteota archaeon | reverse complement strand
TGGCAGAGGTCTATTCGGCCTTTCTTTCTTGTCTATATCAAAGTCGTACAGATCGTTAAGCACAATACCGACACAGTAAAGAAGAACTGAGATAGTAACTAGCAATAAAAATTGGGTAAATGATGTGAGTGTAAACGCCAACGACGAGATGGTAGCCATTCCGACCAAAATATTTGAAGGGAGTGTAAACAGATTTGGAAGTCTGACAAGAACCAGGTAATCTTTGATACTGACGCTTTTCATAAAAATCATTGATATCAAATGCAATAAAATAGTAAATGCAAATCGATTGTATTATCGGATGGCGTAAATATTCACTTCTTGACTAGAGATAGTCAAGTGATCTAATAAACTTCATTGCTTCTTTGGCCGCATATGTTGGGCAGTCCTGATAAGGATAAAGTTCTACTGTGATAAATCCATTGTAACCAATATCTTTGAGGGACTTAATGACGGAGGCGATATCTATCGCACCCTTTCCTAGCATAAGATGACTATGTGTTCTGTCCGCAGCAATATCTTCCAAATGTACATGCCTAATATAATCCGATAATTGGGGTATTAGTCGGCTTGGATCTTCTCCGACACAGAAAAAATGTCCTACGTCAAAATTCAATCCAATATATTCTGAATCAAAATTTCTAATAAACTTAATAAATTGCTGGGAATTTTCAATCAAAAGTCCTGGCTCCGGTTCAATAAGCACACTCACATTTTCGTTTTCTGCAATAGGTAATACATCCCGAATACCGTTTTCAAAAATTTTGAATTGTTCATTTTTACCCAATCCATCATTCTTAGTTGGACCACCTGGTTCTGTGGATATATTATTAACTCCTAATTTTCGGGCTAGTTTTATGCAATCTATTGTATGTTCTACTCTCAATTTCCTAAGTTCTGAGTCACTCTCAATCCAAGATGGGTGATGAGTATCTCCGATAGCAAAAAGGGTAAAGGCATTTAGATTGGAGATGCTTATTTGCAAATCTAACAATAATTGCTTGATTTCCTTACAATCAGCATCACTTAGTGTTTTTGGATATGCATGTGGCACGTCACAAAGTATCTCGATTCCCCTGTAACCAATTTCAGACAAAGAGCTTATCGTGTCTTTTAGGGAATATTTTTTGAACGCGTTAGTACTAAATGCAAATTCCATATCGTCTTGTTATGGGCTCCAATGGAAATTGGGAGATTGTTTAAAAAATTTATATGCATTGTAAAGTGTTACCTTTTCGATATCATTGTTGCTGAAACCTTTTTTCTTCATTTCTCTTGCAACTAAAGGGACGCTTAAAGGATCCGAGACTCCCCAATCCGCAGAGCTATTTATCATAATTTTTTCCACTCCGTTTTTTTCAATTATTTCTATTGCTCTAGCAGGAGAAAGTTTTGTTACTGGATAAACAGTTAGGCCCGCCCAACAACCAAGTTCCAGAGTTTTCTCTATCGTTTCTTCAGTGTTATGGTCAATAAGAATTTTATTTGATAATTCTATCATGTTCTTATTTTTTAGAACAGATTTTGTCCTTTCAATACCTTCTTTTTTATTAACGTGGGGCAGGTGGATCATCGCAAGCATATCTTTTTTTAATGCTATATCTAATTGCAATTGAAATAATTCGTCCTCCAAGTCATTAATTAAATTGTACCCAATTTCGCCAATTGCGACTACTCTTTGTCTGTCTAAATATTTTGACATGGCTTTAAGAGCATCTAGTGCAAGCGGTCTTTCGGTTGATTCTTTCGGATTCACAGACAAGCAAACGTAGTGATCAATAGCAAATTCTTTTGATCTTTGAGTTTCAAATGATATCATGTGTTCCCAGTAATCTTCAAATGTACCGACGGAAGTTCTTGGGCTCCCCAACCAAAAAGACGGCTGGACAATTACCTCAATACCTGCCTTTGACATTATTTCGTAATCATCAGTAGTTCTAGAGTACATGTGTATATGCGGATCAAAAAAACGTCCCAAAAGTATTCACCCATATTGAAACGAATCCTTTTTTATATTTGTCTTGTGTATCTGAAAACCAAAAGAGGAGCCTGAAATTCATGCTCTTCCGTTTACCGTTTAATTTAGATTATGTGAACTCTATACCTAGTTTAATAGTTCTAAAGTATCTGTTCGGAGAGGGTCTTTTATGCAAATATTAGACCAAAACGAGGCATATTATAACTTTATAAACTCATTAGATTCAGAATATACCAAAAAATACTACAAATTCTGTCTCGAAAAATTCCTAAGTCATTATAAACTTGAACTGACGTCATTTCTAAAACTGCCACAGGAAGAAATGACTAACCTTATCATCAAATACCTGGTTGACAAGAAAATTTCTAAACAATACAAGAACCTTATGAGTGCTTCGCTAAAGCACGCTTGTGAAATAAACGACGTTGTCCTGAACTGGAAGAAAATCAAGAAATTTATTAATTCTGAGAAAACAGGTAATGAAACAAATGGAAGGGATAGGGCTTATACTCATGAAGAAATTCTCAAGATATTAGATTTTTGTGATCAGCGTGTCAAAACAATCTTCCTTATACTAGCGTCTACTGGAATGCGTACCGGTGCATTACGTTCGCTGAAATTACGAGACTTGAAAAGGATAGACGAAGTTTACAAGATAATTGCATATTCCGGAGATAAGGAAGAATATTTCACATTTTGTACTCCTGAATGTGCTAAAGAAATAGACACTTATCCGGAATCTGAAATAAAAGACGGTTTAGAAACAGTTAAAGATCCTTTTGAGAATTCAGAATCAATATTTCTTAGTACTGATAGTAGCGCAAGTCAAAGAAGAAAAAGAGAAAGAAAGGACGGATATAGAAAAGGCGTACATAAGTATACATCAAAAAGACTTGGAACTGGTGAACAAGAAGATCCCGATATTCAAGCAGAATTAGATAAGGGTAATACTGTGAATATTCAGAATAATTAAAAACTGATGGGAGGTTGTTTTACCGAGTTATGCAGCAGATAAACCAATTCTCCCATCAGATTGATAAGGAACGTAATATTGTGAAACGACAGATAATAAATAATTTTCTCTGACAGGAGGGAACAATTGCAAACGGTCTTCGCTTACAAGTATTCCAGGACCTTGATAGAAAAAGCCCTCCCATCAGTATGATCCGGAAATATTGATACGTGAGAACGATATAAAAAATTTATAAATATTCAAAACAAGGATGGGCATAGAAGACTCGACGAAAACTACACCCATCCAAGTTGTTTATAACTAGAAATATTTGGGCGGAATACATTAAATACATTACACGGATGGGCCCATGATTGGTGGACAGGTGATGCGGATATGGATGAAAGAGCGGTAATCGTAGATGTGCGCGCTGTCTTCATGATGTGAGCCTCCAATCCACAGTCCGTATTAAGAATCGTAGCATTAATCGAGATGAAAAGGATTTTCAAAGATTCTTACTGAGAATTATCTTTACTGATAATGATCAAATGTCTTTTGATTTCCATCTTTTGTATTTGTATC
>JALYLJ010000251.1 GCA_030774295.1 Thermoproteota archaeon | reverse complement strand
ATGGACAGCTATACAAGTGGGACATCATCCGACGGGAGCGCGGTCATCTCATTTTCATATTTTGACACTTTTAGAGGAATAAGGGGCAGAGGCGATTCCAGTGAGTAATAAGGATGTTCCTTCACGTAATAAGTCGACGGATCTGGAGATATTTCACTTTCATATTTAGTTTTCACCTCATCCTCGGTGACCTTAAGCCATAATACATGATCATCCCAATCTTCGATTTTACTCACTGGAATGTAATAATAGTGGACATTAACAATACCTCTTTTTACAACAAGAAAAAATCTGTTAACTGCGTAAACGTCACCAATGTCCTGATCATCACTAGTGTGGACTGATTCGTTTATCATGCTGAACCACGTTCTAGGTTTGTCGGACATGCCAACTACATAATATTTATTTAGCGATATAATATTTAGCGATTTAATAAATTTCAATTAGTTTCTATTGAGTTTCTGGTAATCTTCAACGACGCGATAGATTACTCATTCGCTGCCATAACAGGTATTTCCTCTATCGTTTTTTCACGATAATGGATTTGATTATCATCGCACATTCGTCTACAGTCATTTTATTCGAAGCTGTCTATTGACTTCACCTTCCAAAAGTTCTTGATACTCGATTTCAAGAATTGCGTGACACACAATTACTCCTAAGGCGTTAGTTTGAAACGACTGTTCTTCCTTTTAATGAGACCTGCCATCAACTTTAGTTTACTTCTTATACAATATTGATTTCTTGAAAGTCTCCAAACATCTCAGCTAAATACTCTCTATCGTTTACAGTGACTTCGAGATTTTCTGTCTCCTACGGCTGTTTACTATGAGAGGTAAATATTCAAAACTAAAATAAACAGAATTACAATGAATAAAGGACGAGTTGATCTGTCCTCATGGCACGATATTATTAGATAATGTTACTAGAAAGGTCTATTTTCAGAATAACGCAAAAGTCTTGAACCTCAATGGATAATGGTAAGAGAATGATATTTAAAGCAGCCCAAGATTCAATATTCTAAAAGAAGCTTATAAAGACTAATCGAGTTTTTGGGAACAATTCTAAGAAACAATTCTATCTTTAGGTTTCGCTTCTAGTCCAGCGTCCATCCGTAAGTGCTTCCGATAATGTTAGACCTTCGAGAATAAAATAGAAAAAATTAAGATAGTGACTAATCGATTTATAGGATAATGACCATGATATAATATGGGATGTTCTTGTCCATTTTGTAGTCACGAATACGTCACCGAATGTGACGCTGCATATTGTGACTGTTGCTCTGAATCTCAGCACAACCTGGATTCACTGATAAAGAATGAAGACGAATTATCAGAAATGTTAGAGACAAAATATAATTTCACATAAGTCCAAAATTTCTCATTTGATCATTAGGGTAAAAATAGAATAATACTCTTGAAACAAATTCTGCGCCTTATCGGACGATATCCAAATATGACAGTAATTCCGATGAAATTATATCTGATTCGAATAAGGACACCACTAGACTTAAGTGTTCTTGTGTGCCTGATAAATACTGGTCGGTAAAGAGTATTATTTTGTTCTTATGAACGAACTGTCATTATGTTTAATTCAGACTCAAATATCATGAATAAGAAGAAATCTTTTAATGATCTACCTTTATTTTACACGTTAGACTACGGACATACCGCAAGTACCCAAAAATGACTATGAAGAATTGAAATGCAGGTACTGTCTAAAGATTATTGGGTGGGGCAAATGTATGTGCAACCAGTCCGCGAAGGGAATATTGGAATCTATATGAGCAGAATGTTATCTACACAAGATTCTAGATTCTACACAAGTATAAAATTTTGTTTGAATATATTTTGACAATCACGTCGTTCCTAAGTTCAAAAAATCAAATAGATGAAATTTGAATTATGTGATAACTGCTACTATTTTTTAATAAAAGAGGTATTTAACAAAAGGTGGCCAGATTGCAAAAGGTTGGTATCTTTAATCCCGATGAAATAGGATGAATTCCTTCTAATCATTCTTACAAATTGGACAAACCTTCGACAAGTTCTCACGATCGACTAGATGATGGCAGCAGAAATAATCATTACAATTTACAATTTACAACTTTGGTTTGCCAGAAATGAATGATGAAAAATCATATCTCCAAACCTAGATGTGGCGAATGTGGAATATTCTTTAATTCGAAAGGATCTAAATAACAACCGTCATTAGCATCAAATAATCCCTTTTTAGTTGTAAATTATACGATGGTAATAAACATCTCGAGAACATATGATGGCAGTTGGAGTAGTTATATAATAAGTCATGCGTTGGTAGTATCTACTTTATTACTTAATGATAGACAGTTCATTTTCAGTCATTGATTCAATAAATAGTATACTGCATATCAACTTTCATGACTGGTACTCAAGCCTCCAAGGAGAATGTCAAATCTCCTTCTACGTATGGCAAAGAGGCATACGAAGAATATAGAAAAAAAGAAAAGGAGAAAAATAGAACTAACCCTAATATAGCCAACAAGAATAGTGAAAGACAAATTACGGACAATGTTACACGGCAGGACATGCTACATGGGCAGAAGAGAACTAAAATTGTGAGCGATTTTAGATACGCTACAGTGATCGCTCAACTTTTAAAGGATTTCGACTTTCCAGCACATAAAAATACAATTATTCAGTTCATACTAGATCAAGAGTCAGAATCGATTAACAG
>JALYLJ010000250.1 GCA_030774295.1 Thermoproteota archaeon | reverse complement strand
TTTGGGTAGTATAAGATCGCCATTTGGGTAGTATAAGATCGCCATTTGGGTAGTATAAGATCGCCATTTGGGTAGTTAATTTTCGGTTATAGTAATTTAAAACGTATATCATGTGATAATATCAAAGAATTAACATGTTATGTTATATTCTTAATTTAATTAAAGATATTTGAAAACCTTATATTCTTTATATATTTAAGTGGAAATATGAAGCGGATTGACGCGATAGTTCATAGTGAAAAGATTCCAGAATTAAACGAAAAGCTTAAAGAAATAGGAGTTGGTGGATTTACAATTACGGATGGAAAGGGCAGGGGCAAAGGTGAAAAACCTATGGTCCAATCCGGGCGCGGTACAGGAAAATATATTTCAGAATTTTCGGCTAGAGCAAATTTGTCTACAGTCGTGGATGATTCGGAAGTTGATAAGGTAGTAAAGACAATTTTAGATACTGTAAGCACTGGTTCTCCAGGGGATGGAAAAATTTTCGTATCGTCAGTTGCTGAGGCAATAGATATAGGAACCCAAAAAAGGGGAACCGAAGCTCTCAAATAACATATTTTCTGATTAGTCATTTTTGAATTATGTACTGTGAAAAAACCGAGTTGTAATCTATTTATTTTTGATCATTTTTTCAACAAGAGAGTAATTAACTTTATGGCGTCAGTTCGTTAATCCATTTTCGAATCGAAGATAAAAGAAACATATCACTTTTAAGTCAGATATCAAAATTATTTACATATTAATGGCTATTGGCAGACAGATACGACTTTCGAGAATTCTAAATGATGGTAAAATGCTTTGTATCCCTATGGATCACGGAATAACAAATGGTCCAATACCTGGATTGGAAAACGTTTATGATTTCATTTACAAATGTGAAAAATCAGGAGTTACAAGTATCATTATAAACAAAGGAATTATCAAGGCCCTGCCACGACCTCCAACGGTGGGATTAATCGCACACTTATCTGCTAGTACTTCACTTGGCCTTTCACCAAACAAGAAAGTACAGATGGGGAGCGTCGAAGATGCAATAAGACTTGGCGCCGATGGAATTTCAGTTCACATAAACATAGGTGCCAAAGAAGAACCTGAAATGCTTCAAAAGTTAGGTACAATTTCTGACAAATGTAATGAATGGAATGTTCCCTTAATTGCAATGATGTACCCTAGGGGCGATAACATTAAGGATCCGTATAATGTTGACATAGTTTCACACGTAGCTCGGATTGGTGCGGAGGCCGGAGCTGATATTGTTAAGACCGTTTATACCGGTGATAGGGATTCCTTTAAACGAGTTGTAAGAACATGTCCAGTTCCAATAGTTATTGCAGGAGGACCAAAAGCCACCACGGACGAAGATATCCTGGAAATGTGCGACGGGGCCATGCATGCGGGAGCTATTGGTGTTACCTTTGGGCGAAACATATTCCAACACAAAAACCCTCCTCAGATTCTGACAGCGTTATCAAGGATTATTTTTAACAAAGAAAAGCCAAAAGAGGTATTAAGAAATATTGTCAGTTCAAAAAAATAAGGAATTCATATTAAAACCCTTAGTGAAAAGAGAAAAACTTGATGACTTTCTATCCAAAGTATCGAATGTATCACTAGTATACGGGGATCCTACAGTTATAACAGACAAGAAATTCAAAACAATATTCCACTCTGATGATGCGGATCTTGTTGTGTGCAATAGTTTGGATTTGTTAAAGAAAAATAAGGAAATTTTGGACAAAAGTGTAGGGTACACTAAAAAAATTGCAAACAATGAGGATCTGGAGGATATCGTTCTTGCTTCTAAATACGGAGCAGATTTCGTTATTGTTGAAGTTACTGACTGGAAGATAATTCCACTAGAAAATCTTATTGCCAAACTTCAGAAAACTGGAACTAAAATTTACACAACAACTAAAAATTCAGAAGAAATTAGAACGATGTTCTCTGTTCTGGAACTTGGAGTTGATGGAGTTATATTGGAAACAGACGATGTTACTCAAGTTGAGAACTCACATGAATTGCTTGATAACCCTGCTTTCAATTTAGAATACGCGAAGATTTTAGAATTAAAGGATGTTGGCATGGGCGAGAGAGTGTGCGTTGATACGGTATCGATGATGACCATGGGCGAGGGAATGCTCATCGGTAGTAAATCAAATTTCTTGTTTCTGGTGCACAATGAATCGGTAGGCTCCTCATTCACCTCACCTCGACCGTTTAGGGTTAATGCAGGTGCCGTTCATTGCTATACTGCAATGTCAGATGGGACTACAAAATACTTGTCTGAATTAGAGGCTGGCGTGGAGATCCTCGTTGTGAGCAAAGACGGTACTAGTAGAAAGTCTACCGTAGGACGATCGAAGATTGAATCTAGACCAATGAAATTAGTAAAAGCTCAAATAGGAGATTCTAGGGGCACTGTAATCTTGCAAAATGCTGAAACAATAAGGCTAATTGCAAAAGACAATAGATTGGTTTCTGTCACTGATTTAAAAGTCGGTGATGAAGTCTTGGCTTATACCAAATCTTCATCCGGAAGACATTTTGGTATGCCCGTCGATGAATTCATACTAGAAAAGTAGAGCAGCGAAACTATTGCGTTTCTAAAGTTGATTTCAAGATCGTCTCTTTTGCAATGGATTATGATATGAAAATGACTCTTCATTTTTTCATACCACATTCTCAGGTCTGCTCTCGATATTCCTGGGGATTGGAGGCCATTATCGTAATCGTACTTTGAATTCCTGTGAAATTTTTTTGTTTTCTGATGAATTCACTAATACGTCTCATGTCAACCTTCAAGTTCATCTTTTTAGTATATGATTTAATTAATTTTATTTATCATCCAGTTTATTTTTTTTAAGTATGCGGAATATGGATTGATACTTAAAGAAAAAACAATTCCATGTTACTTGAATTTCAAAATTCCATAACTCAGGGTAATTGCAGAAAAATTCTTTCAGAATTGACTGCAAATTTCATTCAACTTACAATAACTTCTCCTCCTTATAGAAATGCCATAGATTATGAAGCGCATGTTGAGAAAAATGGAAATTATCGCGGGAAAACGAGAAAAGAAACAGGTGAATATCTCGAAGAGATGGTTGATATCTTTAACAATAGCGTTTACAGGGTAACTAAAGATGGAGGTTACTGTTGTATAGTAATTGGAAATGAAGTTGTAAACGGTACCATTATTCCGCTTCCTCATATGTTATTATCAAAGTTGGTTCAACCTTTTGGAAATTGGAACCTTCATGAAGAAATCATATGGCACAAAGTTACTGGTGGTACCAATAGATATGGATCTTTTGTAATTAACCCATACCCAAAATATTTTAGAGCCAATATTATGCATGAATTCATACTGGTCTTGAGAAAAGGCGATGTAAATAGTGGGAGAACAAACAGGCACGATATTCTTCCTGCGAAACATGAAGAGTTTACAAAAGAGATCGCAAATTCAGTTTGGCATATTGCGCCTGTTCCACCTGGACACATAAATCACCCATGTCCATTTCCAGAAGAGATTCCATACCGCCTTATGAAGCTCTACTCATACGAGGGCGATATCATACTTGATCCTTTCAATGGTAGCGGGCAAACCACGAAAGTAGCGCACAATTTTTCTAGACGATATATCGGAATAGATTTAATGAGTGAATATGTTGTATTGGCCAAGTCGAGAATAAATAATGAAACACTGCATATTAGACCTGAGGCATTGATAGCAAAGTGGCAAAAAATTCGATCGCATTATTATACTAATTAAGAAATTCAAGTATAAGTTGTGATTGCCAATTTCTTGATGAGATAATTCTTGAAATAATCTGCATCTGAAGGAATACGACCTGATTTAATACATCTATCAAACATTAAACGTTTAACAACTAATCAAGATCCAAATTTGATGAGAAAAAATACCTTTATTGTATTCAAAATCAAATTTCGTTCAGATTTATTCAATATTTATTTTATAAAACACTCTTGTCTACTGTTTTTTAATTAATACATAACTAGAATTGAATCACTTATAAAAATGTATTAATAAAATAAATTGGAATCTTTATTAGATAATTGGATTCTTGACTTTTAAAGTTTACCTACTTAGGGTAAAGTTTTCTTCCAAGGTATTAAATCATTAGACAATTGGATATCATAAAACAGTCTAGAATTCTGCTCTCTATCTACCATCATCGGTTAAGTAAATTTTAGTTCGACCTACTTTCTTTATATAACCATCAGAAGTCAATTCGTTTACTATATTATCCATTTGCACATCTATTATTCCTATTTCTTTTCCAATCTCATCTCTCTCGATACTATCAATCCCATTATTTACAGTCTTTTCATAGAGTTTCCGAAGAAACTTATCTCCGCTTCTTCAGACATAATAGAATATTGACTTGATGCTGCTTATGTCTTTGTAATGAGTGTGACTGACGCGGACTGAGGGAATGATTTAAAACCTGAGGGAATATAATGGTAATAAATACCAATTAATACCAACATATATATGCCATGGTGTCTAATATAATAACATGGCAT
>JALYLJ010000249.1 GCA_030774295.1 Thermoproteota archaeon | reverse complement strand
ATACAATACAAAACGGTGGTAGTATCTGACAATAATATTGATAGGCCGTTTTTAAATTATACAATTAATACTCTTTCTTTTGCCCATCAATATAGTCCACGCATTGCAAACTAATAACGATTGAATGAAAGTATCTAGAGTATCCGGTCGGATTGGGTACCAGATTATAGATACTTTAGAATAAGCCGTTATTTTTTGTGGAAAAGCCGTTTTACTAGTATGTACTTATTAGATTTGAAATTAAGGCGATAACGCGGTCATAGACAACAGAAAATATAACATTGCATTAGATATGCAAAGCACAGTAGACTTACCATTACAGTAAAAGTACAAAACACAGTCTTTGCACTCGAAATTAAGCGGCTTTTGTAAAAACAAGACCGCTTTTCCCAAACCGGCTTTGTAAAAAGAAGACTGAGTTCAAACGTATGGTGTTGACAAGCTAGGGAATATGTGAATGAATATAAATCAGTCTATTCGATATCGATTTTTATAACGTCATGGGTACCAACTGTTCATTGCACATGATCATCTAGATATTCCACCCTGTTATCCACTGGAATTTAGCGTTTGTCTCAATATTTTTAAACACATAGAGACATTCGTCCCTAACTTCACCCACTTCCACACTAACTTGATACGATGAGAAATGTCTGTTGAATTCACTTATGTGTACTTTGAGTAAGATCAAATTATTAATCGACACTATCCCCGGGTTGATGTTCGGTCCTCCAAAAAAGACTAGATTCTTAAAGAACCCAGGGGCTGAAACATTAAACATATTCTTAAGATGGATAGCCGCGGTTTCACCTTGCGCGCCAAAAATTTTTCGAATAATCTGAATCCCCTTCCCAAATACTTCCGCAGAATGTTCAAAATCCAAAATTCCATCTGCCCCAGTTTTGAGATTTAGACCTAACAATAGTAACATGAATCGTTCGAGAGCTGATTGATTCTGCACCAGAGTTGAATCATAATCAGGCAAGTGAGCCTTAAAGTATTCCACAGTCCACAATTCTTCTTTTAATGATTGATTAAATGCGATGGCCCACTGTGAAATATTGTCCTGTATGTAATCAGGTATTGAATCATAAGTATCGTATTTTACGATTTCTACTTTTGGATTACCCTTTTGTGTATCAAACGTTTCATAATACCGCTGAATTATTTCCTCTACTACTTCTTCCACGTCTCTACGTATCCGGTCATTTCTTATTCGCATAACAAAATATCCCAAGTTCTTTAATGCTCTTTGACGAATTCTGTCAGGCGTCATTCTAAACTTCATGGAATGAATTTTACCATCTACTTCCACAATCAATTTCTGCCCAACAATAAAATCTGGAGTGTAATAGTTGGCCCTTGTGTACCAGATAACCGGCTGTGACTTGTAGGGAATATTCTTTGCTGCCAATCTAAAAGCTAATTTCCTCTCGTAGAATGTTGGCTTAGGAACTTCCATCTGTTACTTCAAAAGTTTTATCCATTCTTTATTAGTTGTTCTATTTCATTCGCCTCTCTCATTAAAAGGATTATAAACAGATTTAATCACAAAATTCAGTGGGCAAGTTATCTTTTACGCACCTCAGGCGAATGATCCCACTTACCAGCAAGGTCCAAATCGCACCGGTTCCATTTAGGAGTAAATTCATTTTTATAATTCTTATTTTTTATATAACTTCAATTGTTATTGAAAAAAACTAAATCATTCACGTTATCCGTTTCCCTGACATTGGTTAATACTTGAGTTATGAGATTTAAATTCACAAAGAATAGGTGCAAGATACAAGACCTGCAAAATGTATCGATACAATTCAAGAAATGAAGAATCTCGTAGAAAACGATGTCGCCCGAGAGATCATATCCAAAGTCGGAGTGAAAGGATAATTCATAAACAATATCACGGCAGAGGAATCAATATGTCCGTGTCAAAGCTAAAGTTTAATTTGAATCCGATTCAATTAGATTTGTGGAAGACCTCGAAAAAGAGTTAGGGCCTTTAATAGATAATTTTCAAAACCGGGTGAAGGATGCCAAATCAAAGAAGCTTGATTCATTAAGAGAGGATGAAGATTTAAAGAATGAATTCAATAAGTTGTCGCAGCATGTTATTGAACCTGTGATGAGAAAATTCGAGAGTTACCTAGAGAGTAAAGATGTGAACTCAAGTGTTCATATCCA
Organism: Thermoproteota archaeon; assembly: GCA_030774295.1. Lineage (GTDB taxonomy): Archaea > Thermoproteota > Nitrososphaeria > Nitrososphaerales > Nitrososphaeraceae > TA-21. The sequence goes on along the minus strand of JALYLJ010000249.1, from coordinate 7,547 downwards.
ATCGGAAATTGTAGCCGAAAAAAATCCTAGTATTGAATTCAGTTTACATCTTAAACTGACACATGAATCGAGATATCCTAATATTAAATTCTCATTATCTGGCGAAAAAATATCAGTTCAAGAAGACCGGTTGATGACTAAAGGTGAAGTCAGTCAAGATATGATATCAGAATATTATGATAAGGAACTAATAACGGAGGAATTTGTCAAGGAAAGACTCATCAGACTAATTAAATCATGCTTTGATAAAGATTGGCAATCATTTTACTCCTAAATTATACTAATTTAATGGAGATTCACATTGTAAACAATAAACGATGCGAATTCGACCAGCACATGTTAACACTTATGTTATTTAGCTACACTTGCGATTAGTATACTTGAATTGTATTAAACACAGCGATAGTTCTTTAAACGCCTGTTTGGAATTGGATCCGAATTGTTAACAATACGATTCCCGACGGGCCCGTGACGATATCAGTCTTAATATAGGGTTCTGGAGTAATAAAGAGTGGAAAAATGATTTCAACTGGTGCTAAAAGTGTCCAAAGATCAATTATTCAGCTTCAGAATGCCATGGATATATTGGTTGAGAATGGATTTGTTAAGAAGATTAAATTAATTCCAAAAATTCAGAATATTGTCGCCACTGTGAATCTTTGAAACAAAATTGACCTTAATGAAGTAGCAACACGGGTTCCAAAAATTACATTTGAACATCAAATCGAACCCAACTGCTAATCATGTACGGTAGTGATAATCTAGACTTTCGGTGGTGCTTGCTATTGATTAACGAGACCGGCTTTTTGCAATTATCATCTTTAGCTCAAGACCGGCTTTTTGTAAAGTGGTTGATTGATTAAGTGACGTAATAAGAGGGCCTTCGAACTAGAAGAATTAATAGAAGAACATTATTGAAATGGAAAAATGCTTTGCATGCATACTAGATTTGTAATTCGAATAAACAGTGTTTGGATTAAATTAGTAATATTTTTAAATATAGGAAATAAAAAAAAATAGTGAAGATTTTATTTTATGGTATACCTTTTGTAGTTTTATTCATCCTTTCCATTCAGACTGCGTTTTCTGAAGACATGGTGAAGTATGAGTATCAAAATATGGGAATTAGATTATTTTATCCACCTTACTGGGATGGACCAAGTCAGCTTCTGGATGAACAAAGATGTTTAGAATCCAGGGGTTGCACAGCTTATCTAAGCATGTCGAAGAATTACTCACAATCAATTCCTGTTTTAACGATAAATGCAATTTCTGAAAGTTCAGATTTTCTACAGCTTGAAAAACAATGCAATTGTCATACTTTAATGGATTTTGTGCGACATAAGTATAAAACCATCCAATTGAATGAGTTTCTTCACGGGTTTACCTTTATCAATGATAACCAGACCACTGTAGGAAAAAAAAATCCTGCATGGCAATTTGAATATTCGAGAATAAATGAGGATTTTCCAGATGAAAAAATAACATCACTTGAAGTCATGACCAAAGTTAATGGTACGTTTTATGATATATCGTATGTTCCAGGAAATAATCAATCATATGCAAGCCAACTACCAGAAGTTAAGAAAGTAATGGACTCTATAGAATTTATGACTCCTCATAAGTCTGTTACAAAAACACCATCTTTTTTGATTACGAATGATACAGAAGTAATCAACTCCCAGAGATAAGATAATTAAATTTTCAATGGACAACCACATTGCCTTAAATGAATATCTTTACGAAGAACAAAATGAAATCATGTCTTGGATACATCTGGTGAGTGCAGAATGTAGCAAAAGAATTTATCAGAACGAAAAGGTAAATAGAAGTTAGTAGAAACCCTACTACATGCACGGTTTGAATCCCGACGGGCTCATCAAAATTAAAGCTATTTTATGTATTACAATATTAAGTATATTAAATTAATATTCTTCAAGTTCTCTTTTTAAAGATAAAAAATAGAGGCTGTCACGACGCCTATATCAAGCTGAAGTGGCATTTTATATAAGTACTCATAAATGATTGTTTGCCATATAGACTATTTATTGAAAATAAAACCTGGTGGTAAAATAACAAATTACCTTACAAAATTTTATGTGAAGTATACCAGCACCATATCTCTCAACAAGAATCTACTACTTTCAGGTTCGGTTGGTTTTATTGTTAGTCTTATAGTTGCGTATGTATCTACGAAGTATTCCAATGATGATTTTGTAACTTCTGCATTAACTGTAATAGCCGGATTCATCTCCTCTAAAGTAATTTTTGTTATTCTTTTTCATCTGGATAATAAGAAGAAATATACAATAAAACTTACTGGCAAATTGAACTTTGATATTCTAAAACAAATAGTAACAAAGATGATATTTGCTGATGCTATATTTGATATTATCAATAATGTATCAAGGTTCTTCATTCTACTTGAATTGTTGAGAACAGAATATCAGCCAGTACAAGCTGCAACAATAGCATCTATTATAGCCTCATGTTTCTCTTATTTAGCCATAAATTTAATTGTAAGACGTCTACATGTATTTAAATTTAGAAAAAAGTTATTCTAAGTAATATAGCAAAATATCCATACTAATTATTGTTTCTGTGTTCGTAGCCCTGAACAGGCAATAAAAGAGAACACTATCTGATACAATAACATAATGTAAGTTCTAAGCATTAGAAGTATAAGAGGCAATACAGTTTGGCTTTATCATATTGTGACGCAAAATAAATATAAAATATCCCGGATTCATGGATTATAATCTAATTGTGTTCAAGATTTTGGTTTAAATTACTGTACTATCAAAACAGGTATGTTTATGTTACTAATTATTTTTCGTGCATCGCTGAAAAAGGATCTCATCCAAGAATCCTTATTTGAACTCCTTGAACTCCTTAACACTATTAAATCGTAATTTCCCTCTTTAACCTCATCGATTATTTCTTTTTTAGCATCACCCACTCTGAATTTATACGAGATTTTATTTTCACATCCTGCTTCCCTGCATCTGTTTATCTTTTTTTCCATTTCATCTATTATCTCTCCTTTAATCTCTCGTTTCATATCCTTATTACTAATGTTATCTTCATTAGAACCTTGTACTGAGACATTTCCGATTTTCTTCATATTTTCTAAAATTCGTAAAATTAGTAATTCTGCTCCTGAGTATTTGGATAGAGATACAGCATAGTTAAGCAACCTATTTGATTCATCTTTTCCATCGTCAGCAATTAGGATTTTACTAAATGAAGGGAGATTTTCCTTTGAAACTGAAGAGTTTTGATCAGTAACGTTGGATTCTTTTGTTGGTTCTAAGTTTGCTTTTTTATTGTTGGAAGAGTGCTCATATTGCTTATCGATAGTCACAACATTATGTATACGCCATAGAATTTAAAGATTATAGATACTTTTCTTCAAGAAAGCGTGTTGCCGATACTTTTTTACTGTATTTTGCATCCTTTTAGTAAAAATCTTTTGCATTGGTAATGAGTGAATACCTTCTAATGCGTCATTCCGTTCTAATCTCTTTATATATGTGATATCTAATATCTATTTATTTTATTGTTAGTTTATGTGAGCTACCATCATTTATCAGATGCATTCAGGTTCAGTATGAAAGGTTACTCCATTAAGTAAATCAAATTGAATTAAATTAAAGTTTGATATTAACGTCTATTTTTTTAGATAAACAATTGCTGATGTCATACCCATATATTCTGTTCAGGATATCGCATTTTTCTAGTGTCCGGTAGTCCCTTCTAAAATATTATACCCATCTGATCATTTCATCGTTTCCAGTAACAGCCTTAAATCACCTGAGAACTATTGAGGAGATGTTTTGTAATGCAATCAGTTAAATATGAACCTACGAGATTAAGAAGTAATGTTTAAAATGAAACATATGAAAATTGCTATCTTTGTACTCACAGTTTCAATACTGGGAACTAGTGCACTGATTGTCAATTCAGGAAATATGGCGTATGCACAAGATAATAAAACACAAGGTGATGTAACTACAACCATCGACGCCGATAGTTTGATTAAAGCCCTAAAAGCAAGACATCCAGTCCTGGCTCAACTGGTAACGAATGAAGATAAAGACTTAGTTTTGAAATTCAAGGATCTGGATACAAAGGAAGCCTTGAAGACTGCATTAGCACTGAATATGCTTCACTTATTACAACAATATAGGGAAATAGACCAACCACAATAGCTTTTAGGTTCTTCCTCTTTTTTTTATTTCTAAAGTATAACATTTATTGTATACTTGAAATCCATATCTTTATAATTAATTTTTCAACTATTTAGGTGAGCGGTAATACCGAATTATTAAAAATATACTCATAAGAGAAAAACTTTAAAGCTTAGCAGTTAATTCCTATATTAGAATCCTAAATTTGAACCGATAGCGTCGTGGGTATCGACGTCTGTGAATTAAATTTATTCCTAATCCTTCCGGATTCGCCCTGTTAACAATTTGGATCCCACAGAATCCTAACCGATACCACAGAACTTGGATTCAATTCCCATCATTAGTAAAATCTATTACGTTACTAAAATCTTAGAAAATGGAACTGATGCAAAATCAAAAGGAGCAGTGGTCTGGAGTGGTTAAGAGCGCTGAAGAAACAGGACAAAACTTTCAAGAAAAATCATTGTCAAAATGCGGTAAATGGAACGAATTTGATAGTAATGGATGTTTCAGAGTGCGGGAATATAACTAAATGATTCCAGAGAATTACGTTATGGCTATACCACATTCATGACAGAATTTATCTGTGATATTATTTACTGCCCTACATTTTGGATCGGGACAGATTTTATTATCTTGTATGAAACTCTTTTTAATTTCTTCCAAATTCTTACCGGGCGCCATCTTCTTAAGTACTGATTCCACCCATGACTCTGCGATTGATACAAACAATATCATAGAATCTGGATCCAATGCCAGATGTGGATTTCCTTTATTATCAACACCTACAAAAAATGTTAAAGGCTTCCTTTCACCTTGAGGAAGAAAGAATATAATTATTTTGCCAGATTGGTATTTAATGTGAATAAAAATCTTCGAAATCATGCTCAAAACATAAACTCTGGACTATAAGGTTATTAAATTGCGTAACAGTATGCTGTTTGATGATCGAAGCTGATAAGTTCAATGCAGTTAAGGATGCAACAGTGGCGATAGGTCTTGCCAACAAGGATACAAAAGATGTCATAAGTAGTTTTGGTACAGGTTTTTTCATAGGCGGAGAATACATTGTCAGCTCGGCACATATTTTTAGTCAATGTATTAAGTATAATGCTCAGTATAAGGAAAAGAATAAGGGTAAGGAAGGAATATATTCCGCATTCAACATTACTACAAAAGGAGATCAGTTAGAGCTTAACTCATATCACATAATAAAGGCGATCAGACTGCCCCCTGTCAAAGAAGTTACGGGATTTACAGGGTCAGTAGACCTGGATATAGGGATAGGAAAGCTAGATCGTCATTCAGGTAATTTCTTACATATCAAGGAACCTACCAAATTGAAACTTTACGATGAGATTGCAATATGTGGTTATCCGAGTGGAAGAGTTTCGTTGGTTCTGTACAGAAATAAACATGAAGATGGAATGGGAATCCATTTGCGCCCCATAATTCAATTTGGACGTATTGCGGGATTAATGCCCTATGATGACAGTAACAATCCATGGGGAATACAAACGGATATCGTTGCCATGGGAGGATCCAGTGGTTCGCCTATTATGGATCCGAGCAGCGGAGAAGTAATAGGTATGGCGCAGCAAGTTATTGCAACTTTGACTACCGTGGACAAGGATGGGATGCCATCAAACCTATATGAGTTAACTAAAGGTCCATTGTATGGAATAGCTCCGATAGGATTAGCTTACGGCGTCACCAATCAGATATTATCGCCGCTTCCGAATATTTCCAAAAATTATTTTGAAAAAGGTCTTCCGCTTCCGCCCGACTTTTTATTTGAAAATACGGGAATTATAGGACTTTTCTGATTTCATTTAATTTAAAATTCGTCATCTAGATATCCATGGAATATCAAAATATTTACTGTCAGTATCAAAAAGGATTGAAGGGATAAACGTAATACAATTGGCAGATCTAATGTTTTTATCCACTTACACAGTTTATTGATAATTTTCGAATATAATATGAGGTTTCAAAAATGATATGCGCATTCTATCTTTATATTAGGAAAATCACCATCCGATATTACAAATGAGCTACAGCAGAGACAGCAGTTACGGCCGTGGTAGGGGAAGGAGTTATGGTGGTGATGCTAGTAAGAGTTTCAAGAGGTAGCCCAACCACAAAACCCGTTGAGGTAGGTAAGATATATGAGGTAGATATTACCGAAATTAGTGGAAAAGGCGATGGTATCGCTAGGGTGCAAGGATTTATAATATTTATAGAAAATGGAAAAGTTGGGAACAAGATCAGGGTAAAGGTTACTGAAGTAGCAGACAGATTAGCTAAAGCAACGATTGAAGTCTAACCAATACAATTCTTATTCTATGTCTACAGATTACTTTTAGACTTTGGTTTCGTGTTTAGCCATTCTTGGCGTCAGCATCAAATTTAGCCTTACCTTCTTTGTATATGCATTTCAAACACCACCACCTGCCAATTCTAGTTGGGTCATTTAGAGGAACCAACCGATCGACCGAATCTCCACAGTTATCACATTTTTTACCTTCATGATTAATCATTAAATCGACCATGTGGTATGTTAATATTTAAAGATACTTTCCTGGGCGAGTCTAATGGGTATGTTGGCATTATAAGTTACAATAATCTATTCGTCATTACATGATTTGTCCCCACATGACTAAGTGAACTTTTGAATTGTCCTGATTGTTACTAATATCGATTGAGTAAAATGTTATATAGTATCACTGGATTTAAGCAGTTAATGGCAGACGATGATGTCATAAATACGGGGTGCTCCCGCTGTTGGGGTGCTGTAGATTCGGAAACCAAAAATTGTAAAAGTTGTAACGGTCCCCAGGAAACCTGCGAGTGTAAAATCGTGCCACACTAAGACAAACATAAGTATAGTTAAGAAAAAATAGCAATATTAAAGGCTACCAAATTTAGTAACTTTAACCTAATTAATAGGATAAAGGCATTATTAAAAAAGATATTAGATATTTGTAATTATTTTTATTATAGTTTGTATTCTTATTCCTTAGACATGAGCGACGAATCTGAAAGAGAAGTGAAAGAGGAAGAAAGAGAAGAAATCAAGGATGAAACCCATGAGCTAGAAGACGTTGAACAGGACGAGGAAGAAGAGAAGGAAAAGGAGGAGGAGGAGGAAGAGCAAGAGGAGTCATGATAAGTGAACACAAATTTATTTTTCATGTTAAATCTGTCCATAAACCGGTTGATTCAGCTTGTAGGAAAATCCTCTATTAGAACCTACTTTTAGAACCAATAGCGTCGCGGGTACCTACGGTTAGATGTAAATCAAAGTTAACAAACATTCGATAATAAGAATTTTGATTATAAGTTAGTCTTAAAGGC
>JALYLJ010000248.1 GCA_030774295.1 Thermoproteota archaeon | reverse complement strand
TTAAATTTGATGCACGAAGCAAATAAAATAAGTTTTTAGACTTACTCCTTTGTTACTTCCCAGGTAGGGTGTATCTCGTGCCATCCCTTTGGCTTATCGGTCACCCAGGCACCCCAGACATGGACTTTGTCACCCTCTTTGGGCAGATCCACATTTTTCAAATCCTTATCTTTAGGAACAACTTCCACGACCAACAAACCATCAGTTTTTTCATCGTTTTTATCGTTTATGAGAAATTCGTATTTATCTTCTAATTTCAGCAAAAATTTGTAATCTCCATCATCCATCTTTTTAGTATGCATTACGTCACCAATTGCATCCTGACATTCTGCTAAAACTTTCAGATCTTCTTCATTTGAAGCGCCATCCAATACATTTCCGTTTCTACAATGTTCACCCTCTTTAGATTTATGCTCTTCTGTTGTTTTTAGGTCTGCTTTGTCAATTAACTTCTGTATATCTTTTGGTAGCGGGGTTTCTTCCTCTTCTTCAGAGATAGCCTTTTCCATCCTCTCTCTTAGTTTTTCAAATTTATCTGCGAGTATCTCCTTTTTCTTTTCCAATTTATGGCTCAGTTGCCCTACGATATCGTCGTCGAGTTCGCTTGCTTTATTCTGCAAGTTCTCGAGTCCAGGATTACAAATAATATCATCACCTTGCAAGACACCTACTCCTAATCCACGCTGACATTCGGAGGAGAGTTCTTCTAATCCCTTGGCTGTTTTTTGTTTAATGTAGACAAGATAGTTGTCCTTAACCTGGTCGTTGGTTATTTGGTAAGGATCAGTTGCAGCCCATGATTTTGTTAATAAAATGCTATTCGCAGCGGAATAGGAAAATATCAATCCCAATGAAAATATCGAAATTAAAAAATATTCAGTGAAAACTTTATGCCCTTTATACGAATTCATCAAATGAATTTAAAATATTCGACTCTAATAAATTAATCTATTAGAAGTTCTAGAAGATAATACTCTAAGATTTTACTAAATTAAGAGTAATTGGTAGACGCCCAGTGTCATAATATCGAAAAAATAATTAAAGCAAAACCAACAGCTTAGACGCTTGAGTAGTTAGAAAACAGATAAATCTGAAATCAACAGGACCCGAATACATGGACTGTCCGAATCCCAGCGAACCCGATGTAAAGTTTACTATGGTTAGTAACACAATAATGTATTATTGAATAGAGACTTTTACATAGTAAGTCCACTATGATGCTAGTTGTCAATGCATTTGCAAAACTAAAACTCATTCTTCTTCAAAATCGGCTTTATGCATTTACATGCTTAGATAGTATGTTACATAACTTCTATTGAATGTTGTCTGAACCTTTTTGCTATAAGGAAATTCTTACCTATTCCTTTCACAAAATTTTAGTAGGGTTTCTCAGAGCTATGATTATGTTTATAATATAGGCGATGCACACACCATGTGGTGCTAATCTTCAAGTATGAGGCCCCAGTATTAGTTGCCTTCTTTATTGCTTTGAGTTATCTATTTCTAAATTATGGACAGGTATACTCAATTTCGAATTCTGCACAATCATCACTAACAGAACAGATAGTAAATTCTGAGAATATTTCAAGCTCCCCGCACTCCTTTCAAAACTCTACTAAGTACGAAGTTGTTAAAATTTGGGGATCGAAAGGAACTGGAGACGGACAATTTAAACGTCCACATGACCTAGATTTTAGTAACGACGAAAAATATCTATACTCTGTGGATAGGGATGGCAATCGTATTCAAGTTTTCGATAAGAACGGGAAGTTCCTTTTCAAATGGGGCACACTAGGAAATAGTAGCGGACAGATGCATGTTCCTTATGGTATCGATGTAGATGCTGCTGGAAACGTTTGGCTAGCTGATAGAGCTAATCATCGGATCCAAAAATTCGATTCCCATGGTAACTTTATTTTAAAATTTGGTACCAAAGGAAGCGGACCCGGTCAATTTGATAATCCAAGACACGTAGTGGTGGACAAGCAGCTCAAGTATGTTTATGTGGCGGATTCGAAGAACAATCGGATTCAAAAATTCGACATTAATGGGACTTATGTAACAAGCTTTGGAAATGGAACGCCCGGTTCTAAACTTGGAGAATTCAACCTTCCAACAACAATTGATATCGATTCGAAAGGCGACTTTTACGTTACTGAAAGAGGCAATGAACGGGTTCAAAAAATTGACTCAAATGGGAAGTCTTTGTTAATGTGGGGTTCATTAGGGACTGGGAATAACCAATTTTGTCACCAGGAACATTTCGCTATAGACAAATTCGATAATGTCTATGTAAATGATCCTCAATCGGATCCGGGTTGTAGCATGCAACCATCTATAAAGAAATTCGACAAGTTTGGTCACTTTATAACGAAGATAGGCACATATGGAAAAGAGCCGGGTCAATTAATTGATCCAGAGCACCTCGCTGTGGACTCTGATGGTAATATTTACGTCTCTGACAGGGGTAACAATAGAATACAAGTATTCAAGCCAGTAGACTGATGGTTATAATCCCAATAGAAAAGTAATGTGGATTGATGAAAAGTAAATAATGATTGCCAAATTTCATTTGAAGCTTTAAATATACATATGTAAGCTTCAATTCTATGCCAAAGTCCATATGCAGGACTGAAGTAATAATCATATGCTGTTCGAAACTATTATTGAGGTGTTGCAGCATTTAAAACATGTTCAAATAATGTATATTACTACTCATGAAAGTTCCCGTTAATCTCTTAGCGAACTTTAGAAGATTAGTTTTGTATTCAAACTGCCTTTCATGTCTTTCTACTAAATCTGTTATCGGCAGCATTTAATCTACCAATAAAATTTTAAATACCGTTAATAATAACATTAAATTTCTAGAATCAAAAGTTGAGATTAAATAATGCTCTTTGTCATGTATTAAACCAACTTTCTATTCAATCGATTTTTGTCCTCTATTTTATTATTATTCTTCTCCTGTTATTCAATCAGAATCTACCAGTCAATGGTTATACTGAAGACACCAATAATAATCCAAAAATTCAAAAATTTAATTTCGTAGCGGCTGGTGACTTCGGTTGCGGTGATGAGACTAATAGAACAGTTGATGGAATGAGGCAAAAAAATGCAACATTTGTTTTAGCCTTGGGTGATCTTTCTTATAAGAGATCTGTTAACTGTTGGTTAAGTACTATTCTTCCATTAGAAAACAACGGAAAAATCAAAATCTCATTTGGGGATCATGATTTGAACAATAATTTGACCAAGTATAAAGATTATCTGAAACATTTCAATATGAGCAAACCCTATTACTCGTTCGATTACCAAAACGTTCATTTCTTGGCATTGGCTACCGGCAAGAATTCAATAGTACCATACCAAATTGGCTCTGAACAATATAATTTTGTTAAGGAAGATCTAAGAAGTGCGCGTAATAATAAGAGCATCGACTGGATTATAGTGTATTCATTCAGACCTTTCTATTCTTCCCTTACTACACACTATGGGGAGGATATTTTGTCTAAAACATATCATCCAATATTTGACAAGTACGGAGTTGACATAGTACTGC
>JALYLJ010000247.1 GCA_030774295.1 Thermoproteota archaeon | reverse complement strand
GTTGAGGGTTGGCGAAAATAAGATGGTTGAAATCTTTCTTTCCTTTGGTGCTACTGAAGCAAAACCACCCGAAGATGTAGACGCTATTTGTGATATAACAGAAACGGGAACTACACTTGTTCAAAATAACCTAAAGCTCATAGAAACCGTTGCTCAATCAAGCGCTCAACTAATCGCAAACAAGACTTCGTTGGAGGACAAGGCAAAGTCTGAAAAAATAGCAGACATACTTGCATTGATAAAGGGAGTTGTAGAAGCAAGGAAAAAACTACATATTTTTGTAAACGTCAAACAAGAGAATTTGCAAAAATTATTGGAATGCCTACCTGCCCTGAAAAGACCTACAATAAGCAAGTTGAGTGAAGAAGGTTGGTATGGTGTTAATACCGTTATTGACAAAACCGAATTCATAAAGATAGTTCCACATCTTAGAGAAATAGCCCAGGGACTGGTTGTAATGCAGCCAAAGCAAATACTGCCAATGGAGGAGCTAAAACAGGTCATGGGTCAGTGATAAAAAAGATAAGGGTAAACGACGCAAAACGGCAAGCATTTCTTATTCGCAGTTCAAGTCATATGCCGCAGAATAGTCTTTTTGTTCAAAAAATAATAAATGATGTTATCAAATTCGGAGATAAGGCGATAATAAAGTATACTAAAAAATTTGACAATGTAAAAATTGATTCTATTTTAGTGGAAAAAGTAGATTTTAGAAAGGCGTATCGACAGGTGACTACAAATCAACTAAACGCTCTTGAAAAAATGAAAAAGCTACTTGAAAAAAATGAAAAAATCCTCCTTGATAGATTAACTGGGATAATAACATCAGAACAAGGAGTTAAAATTGAGAGAAGACTCAAACCCATTGAAAGTATTGGATGTTATGTGCCAGGAGGAAAAGCGCGATATCCTAGCACCCTGATAATGTGCGCTGTTCCCGCAATAGTTGCAAATGTAGGCAGGATAGCAATTGTAAGTCCTCCTATGAAAGACGGCAATATTGATCCTCTCACTCTTGTAGCAGCCGATATATGCGGTATTGACGAAGTTTATAGAATCGGTGGTGCCCAAGCAGTGGCCGCTCTCGCTTATGGGACCAAAACAATAAGCAAGGTTGATAAAATTGTAGGTCCTGGAGGTCTATTTGTTAATATTGCAAAGTATCTTGTTAGCAACAAGACTGCCATTGATATGATAGCAGGTCCTACTGAGTTGTTAATATACGCAGATTCTAAATCCGATCCCAAATTTGTGGTCAAAGATTTAATTTCACAAGCAGAACACAGTCCGGATACAATTTGTGGTGTTGTTACTACTTCAGGTAATTTAATTGGAAAATTAGAAAAGGAAGTTACCAAGTTACTGGATGGCTCTCTGCCTAGATTGGGCATAATCTCAGCAAGTTTCAAGAAAAATGCATTTATGGCATTGTGCAAAAACGAAGCAGACGCGATTTTATTTGCTAACGAACTGGCACCCGAACATTTACAGATCTTATCGGAAAATCCAGAAAAAATAGCCTCAAAAATTAATACCGCAGGAGTCATTTTATTGGGCAAATACAGCCCTTCGTCTGCAAGTGATTACTGCCTTGGATCAAATCATGTGTTACCAACAATGGAATTTGGTAAATCAAAGGCTTCACTATCAGTACTTGATTTTGTAAAATTGGTTAACCATATCACAGTAACAAAAAACGGTCTTCAATCAGTTCAAAAGTACATAAGAGAACTAGCGTTTGCTGAAGGATTACCAAACCACTATTATGCTGTAGAGGAGAGATTGAAAAATTGACAGATTGGCTTATGGAAGAAATGAAGAAAATTTCATTGATTGAAAAATACACAATCACTTCGGAAAGTAACTTTTTTAAATTGGATGCAAATGAAAACCTTGTCTTAGACAAGGATTTTCTTACCAAAATTTCGATAAATAGTTTGAAAAAAACGGACTTGAGAAAATATCCAATTGAGCTATATGAACGGTTATATAAAAAACTCTCAAATTATTTGGATGTTAGCGTTGGCTCGCTGGTGTTAGGAAGTGGTTCTGATCAGATTATAGATTTACTTTTGACACTAATAGGCAGAGGCAGAAGGTTAACCTCAATATATCCAACATTCTCATATTTTAAAACAAGATGCCAACTGCACGGAATAGATGTTTCTGAATTAAAGTTATCTGCCATTGATAACAGTCTTGACTCTGAAAAATTTATTGAGGATGCAAAAAAATCTCATGCAGCATACCTGTGCTCTCCTAATAATCCAACTGGAAATCAATTTGAAAAATCAAAAATTCTGCGTATTGTCGGGTCCTTGAAAAGCACTCTAGTAATAGTAGACGAAGCGTACGTAGAATTTGCAAAATATTCACTGATAAAGCATGTAAAAGAATATCCAAACCTTGTTGTTCTTCGTACTTTTTCAAAGGGCCTAGCTCTCGCTGGTGCAAGGATAGGTTATATGGTTGCAAATGAAAAACTTGCAGATTTGTTTAAGAATAGAATCCAGTTACCTTATGCAGTAAACAGTTTATCACTTGCTATTGCAATCTCATTAATCTCTAATCCTAAAAAGGTGGAAAAGAGTATAGCACTAATAAAAGATGAAAGAGACAGAATGTATCAGAGCCTATCAAAAATCAAAAAAATAAATGTTTACAGGTCCGATGCAAATTTTCTATTCGTAAGATGTAACAAAAAGTATAACAGAATTATTGAAGTTTTGGAAAATTCAAAAATATTGGTAAAAGGTTTGGGCAACATCGATACCTATGGAAATTGCATTAGGATAACAGTAGGTACAAAAAAGGTGAATAACAAGATATTGTCAGTGTTTAACAATATTCAATAGATAAAAGTAGATCTGATTAGAATGAATCAAGATGCATGTATTATTTTTGATATAGACGGTGTGTTGATTGATACGAGAAAGTCTTACAACGAATCAATAAAACAAACAGTTCAGTATATGGTCAAACGTATCAATCCGACTATCGATAATGTAGAATCATTGGTAACAGATGACATGATATTTAATTTCCGTAAATCAGGAATGTTTAACAATGATGCTGACACAAGTTATGCTTTTATTATGAGCATCGTATGTGGACCGTCTAAAATTTCCGATTTACATATTTTTCTCGAAAAAATCACAGGAAATGCAACTACAAATGGAATAAAGTCTGTAGAAAATTTTCTACTAGACTACTCCAAGGACAAAGACAAGGTAATAAAGACAATGAGAATGCTAAATTATCCAGGAAACATCCACAGCAGCATAGTAGCGCGAGTCTTTGATGAATATTTTTACGGACCTAGTTTATTCAAAAAACAACACAGCGCCGATGCCCTGTATTATTTTGGCTCGCCGCTCATCGATAACGACGTGCTATTGGTGAGGGATTCAACGATTAAAAGAATATCAGACTATTTTGATAGGAGGGTAGGAATTGTTTCGGGCAGAAGTAGGGTAGCCGCAGAATATTCCTTGAAATGGTTGTTTGACTACTTTGATACTGATGCATCAATCTATTTGGAAGATGAAAAAAGAGAGATGGGCAAACCCAACCCTTTGGCATTAATAAAATCTATCAGGAGTATGGGGATCTGTAATGCTTTTTATGTTGGCGACTCAGCAGAGGATTTGTTGATGGTACTAAAGGCGAGAGAAGAATCTCATCTAGATATACAATTAATTGGAATATGTCCACCCAATCCTAGGGCGAATCAAATAAGGAGTCTATTCACGGAAAATGGAACTTCTTTAATAGCACAAGAAGTTGATGAATTACCGAACATATTAAATAAAGTTAAGACCCAATTTTAGATACCAATTGTCAGATAGTGATAAGCTTAGGACTGCATCGCTGAGCAGAAGTACATCTGAAACAACAATAACATTGAATATTAACCTGGATGGTGAGGGTAAGGCTCAAATCTCAAGTGGCTTGAAATTTCTGGACCATCTAATAACTACATTCTGTAAATACAGTCTGGTTGACATAGAAGCTGATGTAAAGTCTCATGACTCGATATTACACCATTTGATAGAAGATGTTGCTATATGCATTGGACAGGGATTGGATAAGGCGTTAGGTAATAGGGCCAGGATAATGAGGTTTGGCTATGCTATAGTTCCTATGGATGATTCTAGGAGCAATTCAGCAATTGATCTGGTTAAAAGACAATTCTCTAAATTTGAATTAAAATTAGAGAGAAATGAAGTAGAAGGCATTGCAAAGGAGGATATAGAACACTTTTTTAGATCCTTACTGCAAAATCTCGTCGCCTGTACACACATATTGGTAGAATATGGAAAAGACGATCATCACAAATTGGAATCTGCCATCAAGAGTTTTGCCATTGCATTTAGAAATGCTGCAGCTATTGACCCAAGAAGGAAAGGACTCCCAAGTACTAAAGACATGATGTAGATGGCAGGGATAGCTATTTTTGATTTTGGTGCAGGCAATTTATTTAGTTTGCACCAATCACTCCTTAGAAATGGTGCGCAAACCGTAGACATCATCCGGACTTTAGATGGTTTGGAAAAATATGATGGACTGGTTTTACCAGGTGTTGGTAATTTCGATACTGCAATAAGTTCTATGCAAAAAGATGCAGTAATGCTAAATACGGCTGTAAATGATGGGATGCCGATACTTGGAATTTGTCTGGGTCTTGAGATGTTATTTAACAAAAGTGAAGAAGGAATCCTTGATGGACTAAAAGTGTTAGAAGGAGAAGTATTGATGCTACCAAGGAAGAGGGTTAAGGTTCCCCACATGGGCTGGAACAACTTGAGTATTGTTATGACAAATAGCAATTTGCTAAAAGGAATCCCACAAGATTCTTGGGTATATTTTGTACATTCATATCATATAGAGCCCAAAGACGAAAAACTTGTCGCAGCAACAACTGATTACGGCTCAAAATTGCCAGTTGTAGTTGAGCGCTCCAATCTGTTTGGGACCCAGTTTCACCCTGAAAAATCAGGAAAAATTGGAGCCCAAATAATGAAAAATTTTGTCAATGTTTGTGAAAAAAACGAATGAAGGTATTAGCGGCTATAGATATAATGAACGGCGACGTAGTAAGATTAACAAAAGGGGACCAATCGACCAAAAAAGTATACAGTAAAGATCCTGTCCAGGTAGCCAAGAAATGGGAAAAGGACGGTGCAGACATGTTACACGTTATTGACCTTGATGCCGCTTTTGGTAATGATTCTAACAACCTATCTATAATTTCGGAGATACTGAATTCGGTAAATATTCCGGTTCAAATAGGAGGCGGAATCCGCCATGTTGAAAAATTTGAAAGTGTTGCTAAAATGGGATTTTCAAAAATAGTGATTGGCACTATGGCCTACCGTAATATTGATGAGTTACGCATGCTGAGCAAAAATTACAGTGACAAAATAATCATTTCCCTTGATGAGATTAACGGAAAGGTAATGATTGATGGTTGGCAATCCTCTTCAGATTTTAAGATTGAAGACGCAATAATCAAGTTTAACAAGCTAGGAATAAACATTTTCCTCCTGACTAGCATTGTAAAAGACGGGACTCTTTTGGGACCAGATATTGTTACTTTAAATAGCATTAATACAGATCGAAAATCAAAGATAATAGCTAGTGGTGGAATTTCAAGTTTGATTGATGTATTAAGGGTTAGATCAATTGGTTGTGATAGTGTTATACTTGGGAAGGCATTGTATGAAGACAGATTGGATATTAAAAAGGTGAAAGCAATAGCATAATGCCGCTATCAAAGAGAATCATCCCATGCCTTGATGTTGATAATGGTAGAGTGGTTAAAGGAATAAAGTTTCGAGGAGTCAAGGATGCCGGCGACCCTGTTGAACTAGCAAAAAAATACAGTGATCAGGGAGCCGATGAACTTGTTTTCCTAGACATAACGGCGTCAAAACAGGACAGGGAAATAATGAAGAGTATGGTAAAGAAAGTAGCTAGCGTTATAGACATACCCTTTACAGTGGGAGGCGGTATTAAGACGCTTGCAGATGCACGGGAAATTCTTCTTAATGGTGCTGACAAGGTTTCAATCAATACTGCTTCGGTCAAGAACCCCGAACTGGTAACAGATCTAATGAAAATTTTTGGAAGACAATGTGTTGTTGTGGCAATAGATGTCAAGAGAAATTACGGAACTGATGATAAACACAATGCAACATCTGGACCTGACAAGGATTACTATTTTGAAGTCATGATATACGGAGGATCCAAAGGAACTGGTATTGATGCAATCCAGTGGGCAAAGAAGGTAGAAGAGCTTGGGGCTGGTGAAATACTGCTTACCAGCATAGATGCAGATGGTACTAAAAATGGTTACGATATAGAATTGACAAATATAATTTGCAATAATGTGAGAATACCCGTCATTGCATCAGGCGGTTGTGGCTCATCCGAACACATGGTCGAGGTATTTAACAAGACTGATGTTGATGCTGTACTTGCAGCTTCAATTTTTCATTATGATAAATTAACTCTAGATAAAGTCAAGAAAAATTTGGCCCAAAAAGGAATTCAAACCAGATTATAAACTTGATTTATTCTTAAATTTCTCTAGGAGGTAACAAACGTAAAAAATGCGCTTAGTTTTCTATTAGCGCAAAGTAAGGGCAAAAATAAATATTCCTGCTATCACTTCGATGGTCAAGAAGTAATCCTTGATTATCTTTATCTTACTTGCTTTTACCTTTCTAAATCCTCTGATTATATGTTGATCACGAATAGTAACAAGAGCATACAATCTGGTTAGCGCCATCAAGAAACTTATTCCCAAATACACAGGCACTATGAAAAGGTCCCAGGGATTACGCCGCAAATGTGGAATAATTTTGATTGACCTTCCGACAAGCCACAAAATGATGATTGAGACGGCTAATCCCCATTGATTTTCAATGACGGCTATTGATAGAAAAATGGGACCAAGTAAAAGCGTAAAGACGGAAATGAAACGGTCTATCATAGAGAACGCAAGGTAAGGACATTTCCACACCCATCCGCTCCATAGACTCTGAAAGTCAGAATTATGACTGTTTCTTGCCCACCTAATTCGTTGCCTGATAAATTGGTCAAATCCTGGAGCAGCAGATGAATAAATTACCGCAGAACTTTGATAATATGTCTTCCACCCTTCCTGTTGAACAAGTCTTGTGAAGCATTTATCTTCACCTGACTCTTTCTTCCTGCCAAGTATAATTTCATTTAGGAAATATTTGATTTTAGGTTCCAGAATTTCCCTTCGATATAGTGCAGTTTTTCCACTTAGGCAAGAAAGCGCCCTTCCTCCAGCTGTCTGCGCAGGCATATCGAGATAGTTTCGCATATCCCAGAAAATATCTGTCATCTTCTGCCAGATTGTTCTTCTTTCTATAGGGTGATATCTGGGAGTAACTCCACCGATTTTTGAATCTACTTCGAATGGTCGCAGCGCATTTTCCAAGAAATTAGAGTCCCACATTGTGTCGCTGTCAGTTAAAGCAAGGATCTGACCTTTTGATTCTGAAATACCATCAGCTAGAGCGGCTCTCTTGCCAGGTTTTGAAGTTATTATTAATTTAAGATTATTCTTGCCCTGTTGAAATTCTTTAAAAACGGTAATGCAAGCTGGATCTGATTTGTCTATGACTGCAATTATTTCATACGGATTATTTTTCCACCATGATTCAAGAGATCGCTTAAAGATTTTCTGATCTTCATGATATACAGGTATAATTACCGATACACTAAGACCAGATGCACTTCTCAAAGTAGTTTTGTTAGATTGTGGTGTTATCGGAGAATAGAGGGTAGCAACTACTTTTTTGATAAACCAAATTGTCCATCTCCAGGTCCCTATAACACCTAGGGGTATTATTAGCCAGTAATTGGATAGCCAACTTGGAAAGAAATTCCTAGCTATATAATTTTGCAAGCCATTGATTTGATAAATAATATCAGTAATGTCAAACCACAGTGGGGAGAAAATCAGTGAAACCGCAAATCCTATTAGAATTAGATCAAAAATTATGTTGCCAAAAATCCCGGTATATTTATGATGGATTTGGCCCTTATAGGATTCCAATATTTTAACTCGATTGCAATATTATTTATTAGTAACTTTTATTATTATCTAGAAGTTAATGATGTAAGATGATTACTGTTAATTCTTACTGTATTTCTTACTTGAAAATCAAAAGGAATTATATAAATATGATTAATTATAACCCCCCTATAATAAAGAGGGATTTTGCACGAGTAAAATAAGCATTGTTGGTTCCGGTGTGGTAGGAAGTGCAACGGGCCAGGGATTTCACAAGCTAGGTCACGATGTAATTTTTTATGACATTTCAAAGGAAAAGATGAGAACTTTAAAATCAAATGGTTTCAATGTCGCTGACGATTTGGGTGATGCATTATCGCAAACAGATATTGCATTTGTTTGTGTAAATACTCCCACTCATAATTCACAACAGGACCTTTCGCAGATACTTTCTGCACTGTATCAGCTAGCAAACTATCTAAATTCATCTAATAAGCGTCATTTGCTGGTTTTCCGAAGCACTATGCTGCCTGGTACGATGCGCAGCGTGGTGTTAAACTACCTCGAAAAAAATTGCACAAAAAAGAGAGGAGTTGACTATGAAATTGCATATAATCCAGAATTTCTGAGACAAAATTCGGCGCTTGAAGACTTTTTCAAGCCAGATAGAGTAATAATCGGAGAGGAGAACGGTAATGATTTGACAAAATTATTGGTGGAAATATACCAACCACTGTCAAAAAACATAATCAACACATCATTTGAGGCTGCAGAGCTAATCAAGTATGCATCAAATTGCTTTTTGTCATTAAAGATTTCATTCTTTAATGAAGTAGGTTTGATATGCAAACACTTGGGAATAGATGATAAAGTTGTAAGCTTGGGTGTATCTTTGGATAAGAGAATCGGCAAGTATGGCACTGAATTTGGTAGACCTTTTGATGGAATGTGTCTTCCAAAAGACACTCAGGCACTAGCCTCATTCATAAAGGAAAATAGGATTGAACCTGACTTGCTTGAAGTAGTATTAAACATAAACAAGAAAATAGAAGACCTAACTTCCACAAGACAACTAGTTTCAAGTGCTAGAGAAACTCATTCTTAATACCTGAAATTTTACTCTTAAATTTATATTGGGAGCAAAGTTTTTCATTTTTTAATGAAATTGTCTCCTTTTGGGATTTCATTTGTTTTATTATTGATTCTAAATGTTGCGTCAATATCTACTCTAAATCCTAATCTAAATTTAAATCTAAATCCAATCTATGCTCAAGGGACAAACTCTCAACAACTGATTGGAGTAAACATGTTAGGTTACTACACAAGTTTACCTCAAGTACGTGACTTTAAGAATCCTTTCCCTGATAACTATTATGATCAGAGTTTTAAGATAATAAAAGACGGTGGAATGAACCATATCAGGTATGTGTATTATTGGGAGTCTTATGTGAAAAATCCTACTGCGTTTATAAATGAATTGAAATTTGCAGCGACTCTTGCTGACAAATATGGTCTGAAAATAATATATGATAATCACCAGTTCCATACTTCATCCTGGCTTAATCCTCAAAGAGGAACAGGATTTCCAAATTTCTTGTTTCAAAACAATTCAGAATACGCCTACGGCAGCGGAGGAGGACCTAAATATCCATCAGCGGTAGCGTGGTGGACACACTGGTGGAATAGAGAGATTACAGATGTAAATGGTACTGACGGATGGACTCTGCAAGCTCAATTCTTAAAGAAAGTAGTCAGTACCGTTGATAGTCATCCCAGTACTGTAGGATATGAACTATTGAGTGAACCTCAGGTGCATAGTGTAGACCAGTGGGATAAAGTAGGAAAATATAATACATTTTTAGCTGAGGAATTGAGAAAGGTAACAAAAAAAGACATAGTATACAGCATGAGTATTCCTGTTGATCTTAAAAGTAACATCGGAGTTAACGCAACAAATCTTGCAAAAATGACACCTGCAAATAAGACAAATACTGTATTCAAATTTAGTATATACGGACTGCCATCACCGGGAAGCTACCAAGAAGAAAGGCTCAATATGTTCATTGCAGCCGGCAACCTTTCCGGAGTTCCTGTTTACATTGGAGAGTGGAATAACGTGGACAGAGATAAAGTAATAAACGAAGAAGGAGACTTTGTCTATGAGATAAATCCAAAAGAAAGTGATATCACCCCAGCAGATACTACGGCGATTTTAAAGAAATTCAATGGAATTGATCCGTATGGATGGGCTTTTTGGTATTGGAATTTTAGGCCACATAGAGTCGAGAACTTTAATCTAGTGACAAGTGATCCCAGCGGGAATTTAATTCCCACGAAATATTTTGATATTCTCAAAAATGCTGTCCAATCGGTCAATTCTGGCAAAGGTTCGAAATAAACTAATGTGTTTGTGAGAATCAAGCCTCTTCTTCATGGTAACATGAAGGCACAAACAGACAAAAAAAAGAACAGAGAAAGAAAAATAACGTTTTGAAATACGGACTAACTTTTGACTGAGTGGATGAGTCATGTAAAGCAGTATCCATAAGGTTTAATTCATGCATAAGCGCCATAGTTAACGATAAAGAAGCTAATTGAATTTGCAATTACAATTAAGAGAAGGAACCAAACTGCGATCGTTGATATTTATCCTTATTCCTTTGGTTCTTTCTTCTTACACTCACCTTTGGAATCCTACAGGATTTCCCTCTGTACATACGGATGAGGGCCATTACCTAAGAAAGGCAATCTCCACCGAAACAGGCCAGGGTTTGCAACCTCAGGAAAGATATCGTGCCCCATATTTTGGGCAGATGTTCCTTGCAGGTATTTTTAGCATTATTAATTACCCAAACGGAGAAGTGATGGGCAATAGTAACCCTGTTGAACAACTATACTTGGTTCCCCGTGTAATTATGGGGATTTTGGCTGTATTTGATACTTTTCTGCTGTATAGAATCACAGAATATAGATATGGCAGGAATGTTGCAATTATTGCCTCCGTATTGTTTGCCGTCATGCCATTTACCTGGCTAACTCGGAGAATATTTCTCGAGTCAATTCAGCTGCCCTTTATTTTAACGTCAATACTGCTTATTCTGAATCTTGGACGAGGACACCAACAGGTAACGCAGCAGGATTACCAGCAAGAGAATCAGGATCATCAGAGCCACCAGAAACCACAATCTCAACAGCAGCAGCATGAGCAGCAGCAGCAAGCTCACGTACTACAAGCGCAACCAGAAAAAAACAAGCCTGGCAATAACCATCCAGGGCTCCAATATGCCAAGTTTACTCTTATTATCTCTGGAATTTTTCTGGGACTGGCTATTTTTACAAAGATACCGGCCTTTACAATAATTCCACTGGGAATTATTATGATATATGTAATTACTAGAAAAAAGAGATACATTGTTGTTTGGTTAATTCCCGTCCTTTTGGTTCCAATGATGTGGCCACTTCACGCCATGCTTAGTGGAGATTTGGATAATTGGATAAATGGTATTCGTTACCAAGTTAGTAGAGACAGGCCATTGATTAATACGATAAATACATTTTTCGAGATAGACCCTGTCCTGTTCATTTTGGGAATGGGCGGTCTGGTCTATGCCGCTATAAAAAAGGACTACTTTGTTCTGATGTGGGCAATTCCTGTTTTTGTCTTCCTTCAAGCAATAGGATATGTTTCTTCATTTCATTTGATTCTCTTACTACCTCCGTTTTGCATCGCCGGAGCAAATATGATTGAAAAAATCGGCAAGAATATTTCCAATATCAGAATGAAAAACATGCTACCGTACATTAGAATAGCAGTTATCGGAATATTTGGTATCTGCAGCATAACCATGCTGATTACTTTGAACATAAATACAACTTATTATCAGGCACTTGCCTTTGTTCTCTCCAATTTACCCGATAGCAATACCAATTCTTCTGCGACAAACCCTGCAGACAAGGTAACATTAATTGGGAATCCCCAGTATTTCTGGATTCCAGAATTTGTTTTCAATAAAACATTTGACACTAAAAACTTCTACAGCAAGACCCCGTTCAAGACAGACAAATACATGATGATAATTGATAGTGGGTTTGTCAGAATTTTAAACGGTGATAATACTTCAAGATTAAATTTGGCCTACAACGCCACCCATAATCTAGCAAGATTTGAGCAAAACTTTACGGGAGGAATTGACCTCAATAAATATCCGTTTACTAATTTAAGATTGAGCCCTGAAACGCGCTTTATCGAACTTAGATCCAACTATTAGTTCTTTATTGAGATTTTTTCCAAAACCATTTAATTTGACCTTTTAGGTTTAGTTCACGTCATTAAATGCGTATACTTTTGTTACACTCCGATTTTATAGAATACCAACCGATTTCAAAGGAAATAGAGTCAGCAGAAGAAATCCCTTCAACATCAAGTAAAAAAATTAATGATGTCATAGTGGCATTAATTGCAGTTGAAAAAGACGATGATGAGTCGATAATTGATGATGTTTGCAAGGAATTAAAAACGTACAGTGAGATGATAAAATGCGATAACATTCTAGTATACCCATATGCTCACCTCAGCTCAGACTTGGCTAACCCTCTAACGGCTCAAGCGCTCTTAATTTCCGTCGAAAAAAAGGCAAAAAGTCTATTTGGCATAGTAAATCGGGCTCCATTTGGCTGGACAAAGTCATTTAATGTAAAAATAAAGGGTCATCCTCTAGCAGAACACGCAAAAACAATTCAAAAAAATGCTGACGGAGCCAAGAATAAGACTGCGAGCGCAGACACTGAATCAATTGCATTAAAATCAGAAGATACTCTTAACTCGACATGGTATGTATTAGCAACTGAAGGAAACATGATCCCAATAGGCGAATATAGTTTTGATAAAAAAAATGCCTTTAGCAAACTAGCCGATTATGAGTTATCAAAAAAGAGAACAGTATCTGAAATACCACCTCACGTAAAACTAATGAAAAGACTGGCACTAGCCGATTATGAACCTTCTTCAGACGGAGGAAATATGCGATACTATCCGAAAGGACGTTTAATGAAATCTTTGATAGAGACGTATGTTACTAAAATGATACACGAATATGGTGGAATGGAAGTTGAAACTCCGGTAATGTATGATTCCAATCATCCTTCTATTCATAGTTATTTCAACAGATTTCCAGCCAGACAATATAATATACAGTCAGACAACAAACAACTTTTTCTAAGGTTTGCGGCATGTTTTGGTCAGTTTCTAATGGCTAAAGATTTTCAAATTTCTTACAAGCATTTGCCATTAAAGCTCTATGAGTTGACGAGATATTCATTTAGGAGAGAGAAGAGCGGAGAGCTAGTAGGTCTCAGAAGACTCAGGGCGTTTAGCATGCCAGATTGCCATGCTTTTTGCAAAGATATTGATCAGGCAAAAGAAGAGTTTGTAAAGAGATTTGAGTTGTCATTGAAAGTTATAGAAGGCCTTGGTATTTCGCCAAACGACGATGTGGATATGGTTATTCGTTTTACTTCAGATTTTTATGAACAAAATAAAGAATTTATTAAAGAATTTGCGGCGAGAATGAAGAAACCAATTCTTGTAGAGATTTGGAAAGAAAGATTCTTTTATTTTATTGTAAAATGGGAATTTAAT
>JALYLJ010000246.1 GCA_030774295.1 Thermoproteota archaeon | reverse complement strand
TATGTGATAGGTCCCAATAAGAGGTATGCAACGATGCCTAGCGCTGGAGCCCAGGCGGTGTCATAAATCTGATAATTCATGAGCAGCAAAATCGGAAATATGAGGAATTGTATTAGAAACAATGGGTTAATTATATGCTTAGTGAGTTGAATGAAAATCTGAATCTTAGTATCGATCGGCAGTTTTCTATGCGATAATAGTATTAGCAAGAGTTTCTTTGCTACCTGAATGGAACCTTTGGCCCATCTAAATTGTTGACGCTTCGCGGCATTCATTTGAACTGGCAATTCAGCGTTTACAACTAGATCCTCATCGAAGATACACTTCCAACCTTTCATTTGTGCACGGAAACTCAAGTCTAAATCTTCAACTAGGGTACCAGTATGCCAACCGCCCGCATCATTTATGCATGATGTCCTCCAGATTCCAGCTGTTCCATTGAAATTCATAAAGAGGTGTGTAAGACTCTTTGCTTTTTGCTCAATGAAGAAATGTAAATCCAATGACACGGCTTGAGCTTTTGTCAACGCTGAATACTTTTCATTAATATGGCCCCATCTTCCCTGAACGAGACCAATCTTAGAATCATCAAAATAACTAAGGGCTTTTCTTAAAAAATCACTAGGAGGAATAAAGTCAGCATCAAATATTGCAATGAATTCGCCCTTGGCAAATTTCAATCCTTCTTTTAGGGCTCCAGCTTTGTATCCGGATCTATCAGCCCTGTGGAAAACTGCAATGTTGATTCCAAGTTTCTTGTGCTTGTCAACCAAAGTTTCAATAATTGATGTGGTTTCGTCGTCTGAATCATCAAGGACCTGAATTTCCATTCGCCCCTTTGGAAAGTCCATATTACAAATTGCGTTGATTAGACGTGCGGCGACGTATTTTTCGTTGTAAATTGGTAGCTGGATAGTTACTAGCGGACAAGTTTCAGCACTATAGTTGATTTTCTTTCTCATTTTATGATTTTCCGAGTTCCTTGTAGACATGTAACTCAAATAATTAAAATTCAAAGTGTATATGGTCATTATCCAGGCGATTGCCATCAAAACATAATATAAAATTCCACTAAACTCTCCGCTAAACTCTGATATTATCTTCTATCACTACCAATTGTAAAAATGTACGAGTAAATATTTATAGGTTCACTGAAAACTAAGTGCCCATATTAGCTTTTCTGGAATATTTTTACGCATTGTGGGGGACAAACATTTTCACACGCCATGCAAAAAATGCAGTCTTTTTCTCTTATCATAAAAGGTTTCTTCTCCGAAGCAGGATGGCCCGGAGTGTCAAGCCATTCAAATACATTTACGGGACACGCTTCGATGCAGGCGCCATCGGCAACGCAAATATCAAAATCTACTGTAACCTCTGTCCCCCAAATTCCAAGTTGACCGGGAGGATCTATCGGACCCCATACCTTAATCCCTTGAAAAGCTCCGGTAACCTGGCGTTTTGACTTAAAATCTGGGTCAATTGGACCTTCAATCTTTGAATATGAATTTCCAGTACCTGAAAGTGATATTGTTGCATTCCCACCTGTCATGGATGGGGGAGTTTGAGTGGGAGTTGTTATAGATGGCGTACTGGTCTGAATCTGCGGTTGAGGAGAACCCTTCTCTGGGGCCATAGCTTGTTGAGCAGCGGAAGCATCTCGAGTTATTGGTTTCTTTTTGAGTGGTGTCATTTCGTCCAATTTTTTTATAGCATCTTCTGGTGATAATTTTTGTGACTTTTTATAATGTTCTACTAGTTTATCTCCAATTTTGGAGTTCCATATTATGGTGTCGATAATAATTTTTGCTTTGGTGTCTGTTTCCTGTCTGTAATTCTTAATCCAATAATGATCACCAAAGTGTTCCAATGGCCTGATCTGGTAAATAACATCTACCACATCTCCTGTGACAATCTCAACAGTAATTTCCAAGTTAGCTTCAACTTCCTTTTGAGTTATCGCATCCTTTCCATTTTCCGTCCATCTGTCCGTAACATAGATTCTATCGGCATAAGTGTCAACCTTGAAACCTGAATTCTTTAAACTATTGATTATGGCGCTAATATCAGAACGCTCTGTTATCTCAACGGGTATTCTGAAAATTCCTAGTCTAGATCCATGTAAAGGATAAACTCCTCTCTTGGCCACCTCGGATAGCATTACCCACACTCGATCTTTCAAAAGAGCGGACATACCTCAGCTTATTTAGACATGTGCTAAAAGTATTTCGATCAATTTGCTACTAACATCTACACTAGTCAAATTACTGATTGAGTTGAATTGGACATTATTGTCACTCACGTATGTAAAGATTTTTTAAACTTGGGAGAATCCTGGAAAGCAGTATTCCATCTTATCTTGTTAATCATCAAGTCAGTCTAGAGTGCACTTATTGGGTTTTTACTTTTGTATAATGATAATCCAAATATGTCTAACTCTTAATTTGCATGAATAATTTGAAAATTCATTAATGCAGCATTTCGCAAAATTGCTTATCATAATTTATTCAAGATGAATTATCAAATGTGTAATATTGTGTACGGATTTTAAGTATCAATAAGAATATTCATGTTTTTCCACAATATAAAAACTTGGTATTGAAATAGTTTCTACGTTCTTATTCATAGAAACAAAATTTGTTTGCTGGCATAGTCCAGCCTATCACCTGACAGATATTAGTGAACTCCATTATATCTTGCAAAAATCAAATTATGACAAGTAAGTTTAATTAAAAGCACTTAAATTATCAAGTAAAAAAATACTGTGTCAGTGGGCCGATAGTTTAGCCTGGTAGAATACCTGCCTTGCATGTAAATGAGGCTGCATTTACAGAGGAAACGTAGGTGGTCGTGGGTTCAAATCCCACTCGGTCCATCCTTATTTACATGTTGTTTAGACGGATTATTTAAGCAAGTTCTTGATTTTTTAAATTTTTGTTATAGAAAAAATTCACACATACAAATTTAGCAACAAGATCCTCATTCTTTTTTACTAATTGTTGTAACGCACTTCTAATATATCATAAATAAAAAAGTAAAGTAATGAAACAAGTTAGTATGGTTGTCATTTTGATATCCGCACTTACACTAACATTGGTATCAACTGCAATCTTCAGTGGGATTCAACAAGTTAGGGCAGAGAATGACAAAGAGGAGGATAACACACAAGTTAATACCGAAAGGAAGCAAATTAACAATTGTGAAAATAATTCACAAAATCAAGAAAGTACAGTCGAATGTAATAATATCGTTGTTTACGGTGTTGTTTGTATGCCTGGAGCAATATGCAGTGTAGAAAGCCTCGATATTCCATTTGAACTAGTGACCCCATTCTGAAGCGTGAATATCCATTCTAGTAGTGGGAGCACCACACTTCTTTATTTTTACTAACATTCAACTCTCTTTAAATAGATAGCCAGATTTCGGATAGCAAAAGTTATTTTTACCCTTCTTGTATTCTTTTCGTAGAAAAAATATTGTCTTTTTTTGGTGGCGGAGATACTGAAACTTTTGACAAAAAGAAATACGAGAGTCTCACTCTCAGTTTACGACAAACTGTACTTGAACGGTCGCATCATAGGTGTCAAAAATGTTCTGTTAAATTTAAAGGAAGTAATGGTCCCTTTTTTGAGCACATAAATGGTTCATTGAAAGATAATAGACCTTCGAACCTAAGATCCCTGTGCGAAAAATGCTTTGAACATGTAAAGAAGAAAGAGAGCCGAAAGGGCCGACTGGGTAGCATGCGCAACAATCTAGGCCAAGTGTTTGGTAAATAGATAACGATATTTAACTGGATTCCAAAAACAAACTTCTGTGTTCTTCGCAACAAAAGTTTTCTATCTTCATGACACCCAGGTTTGAATTTCCCTCTACATGGGGCCAACTCTCTACCCGAAAAGATTTTCCGCAATATGCGCAGGTCTTTTCCAATCATGAATTATTACTTCTCGGTTCATATAAACTTCTCAATTTGAAAATGGCTGATATTTTTAATGACATCTTTTACAAAAATAAAGTCGTTTGATTATTGGTAAAGATATATTTGAATGGAGGGATACTATTTTACTTGTTGAAAAATCATGAGCATAAGGACAAGGAAATTGTTCCAGTGATAGATGAAGAAAATGTTGTTCCTTATGAAAAATGGATAGTTTCTTTTTCTAATTCCAGAAAGGGCACTATCAGGACATCTTTTCGAGAATTTTTCGCGCAGGGTTTCTATGAGGCTTATGATATAGTTATGACTTATGCTGAAAAACAAAGTGTGGATATAAGATGGTTTAAAGAGAAGAGAAATTGCGGAGCCAGTTTTTCCAACCACGTCTTTATAAAATTAGAATCTTTCTGCACTTATTGTAATAAACGGTTTAATCACCAAGAACCTATTCCGTGCAATCATGACAAATGTCAATCCACATTCTGTTCGCGAGACTGTTTGAACGATCACATATTGTTACTGCATAATAGTAAGTAATATCCAGATGTGTACAGCTTAAATTGACTTGTAATGGGGCTTTTCCAAGATTAGCGTAATAATCTTTATCCTTAGTTGGTCTGCCCTAAATTGTTCTAAAAAGTGGGATCTATAGTGAAGAGGGTATTCATTGAAAATCTCTCTTAGTGTAAAACCAAAAATTACAAAACTGGAAGCTATCCACGTCTTCCAAGATTTAAATTCATCATTAGAGACAGGTTCTAGCAAATCATTAGTAACTTCTGTTACAACAGTAAGAATGCCCTTTCCTTGTAATTTTTTATAGATTTTCTGATACAATAAGGTCCATTGAGACTCCATTTCCCTGTCAATGTACTTAGGTGGTGGCAGAACTAAAATAAACTGGTCCACATAATTATCAGGTAACAATGGAATGACTTTTTCAATAGATTCATTAATTAAGAAAATATTTTTACCTGTCATTCTATCACGGGCCTTCTGAATCTGGACTCCATCAATCTCGATACCTACATAGCATGTATTTGGACTATTTTCATAATTGATTACACCCTCTAATAATTGACCATCACCACATCCTATCTCAATTACCACTTTATCAAATGTGGATAGTAAAATTGCTGAAATGATACTATCTTGGGAACACAATATTAGTTTCTTAGTTACTGGGGTCTTAATAATTCTGATTCAAGGAGCTGCTGAACGAGTTGAACTACTTCTTGTTCCACTTGTTGTCTTGGTAATCCCAGTTTGGCTGAGAAATGATCCGCTAGCTGAGTAATTGTTTTTGTTCCATCGCAACTGTTCCAAAAATCAACTATTGCCTGATTTACCATAGATCTCTGTTCTTTTTCATTTTCCAGAATCAACGAGCCATCTTCCTGCGTAATCAACCTGCCCTTCACCAAGGGTTGGTATTTTTCATAATCAACTTGAAACCTCAACTTTGGTTTTCCAAATCCTAATTTTTCTCTTACAGCTGGTTCCATTCTTTCCATATTCCATGGAGGATCCCAAACTATAGAGACATTTATGTTCCCTACTCCATCAATTTTACCTATGTATCTCTTGACATCACTAACTAAGGTGTCATGAAGTGGGCAACCTCTTGTCGTCATTGTCATTTCTATATCGACATCATTTGAGTCGTTTATGTTCACACCATAGATAAGACCCAAATCGACAATGTTAACTGGAATCTCTGGATCCATACATTTCCTTAGTACGGAATACACCTGCTCTTGACTAATATTCTTCGGCATCCAACATTAAAAATACCATAACGGATTAAATACTTTATCCATATCTTAGATAGCTTTGCCTATGCTTTCTTTATATGGGGGTTTCAAGACGCCCTTTTCAGTAATAATTCCTGTTATCAATTCTGGAGGGGTTACGTCAAATGCGGGGTTAAAAATCTTAATACCCTTTGGTGCTAGCAGCTTGTTACCCATTTTCATCAATTCATTCTTATTTCTTTCTTCAATCACTACATCACCTACCTTACTCTTCAAATCAAAGGTAGAACTTGGTGCGGCAACGTAAAATGGAATATTGTGCCTCTTTGCAAGAGCAGCTACTTGATAAGTACCAATCTTATTGTATACATGACCACTTTTCAATATTCTATCAGCTCCAACTATTACTCGATTTATTAGCCCACTAGACATAAGATGACCTACAGCAGTATCAGGAATTAAACTAAAATCTATTCCGTAATGATCTAACTCAAAGGCAGTTAATCGGGAGCCTTGCATCACAGGTCTTGTCTCAGTTGCAATAACACTAATCTTCTTACCCATGTCGTTTGCGGCTCTCAGAACGCCCAAAGCTGTTCCGTATGTGACCGTTGCAAGCGAACCAGCATTACAATGTGTAAGTATTACTTCATCCTTACGTATCATTTTTGCTCCATTCTTTCCTAATTTTTTATTTGTAATAATATCGTCTGTTGCCATATTTTGAGAAGACAAAATAATAGATTTTTTTATATCATTTACATCATTCTTTGAAGCTGCCTCCTTCATTACCTGGTCAAGAGCCCAAACCAAGTTTACTGCAGTAGGTCTTGTTGATTTAAGCCTTTGATAGGCGATTTTAAGGTCCTTCAGCAGAGCCTTCGGAGTTTTTGCGTTACTCGAAATTGCTGCCAATGCCATCCCAAAGGCCGCTGCAACACCAATAGCAGGCGCTCCCCTAACAACTAATCGTTCTATAGCTCTGGCAACATCCTCGTATTTCTTGTATTTTACATATACCAGTCTGCCTGGCAACTTTGTTTGATCAATCATTATAACTTGATTATTTTCCAATTTGACCGTCAAAAGATCCTTGGTCCCTACAATTAACTTGCCATCATTTTTCAGTTTTTTGCTATGACGCATTATTGACTTGATGGCAAGTGATGTCTATAATAATTTACCTTGTTAGATCCATTGTCACCAGAACATCACGGATGATCTATTATCTTATTAAATTGATTTTGACAAATTCTTTTATTTTAATGACCATTGGTGACCAATATTACCTCCTGCAAATACCAATCTTTCCATCCCGTAATA
Source organism: Thermoproteota archaeon (assembly GCA_030774295.1). GTDB lineage: Archaea > Thermoproteota > Nitrososphaeria > Nitrososphaerales > Nitrososphaeraceae > TA-21. The sequence goes on along the minus strand of JALYLJ010000246.1, from coordinate 2,206 downwards.
GCGAACCATAAATAATAGGTACTAATAGTTAGCAGATATGTCATTTATCCGATATCGTATGATGAGATTAAGAAAGTTTACCAAAAATAAATTTTATGTGCTCGTCAAATATCTGCTATTTGTCTACATAAGTTTCAAGATGAAGATTGGCTGGTACTAATAGGTAAGAGCAATCGGGTAATGTCATAACGGGCCTTTAAAATTCAATAGTAACATCTTTAACATTTCGTCTACTAAATTAAAGTAATTAGACACAATGATTTTGCAGGAAACTCTATAATCAGTCAAATCAAATAATTAATGCAGAAATGTCTGTTGAAAAAGAATTGACTGCCGGTAAAAATAACATTAGCAATTATTCAACTAAACCTAATCTGCAAAATGACCTTTTTGATAACATTATCGGTTACGAAGAAATAAAAAAACTATTCTTCTTGTCCTTTGAGTCACAACGACCAATACATATTCTACTTGTTGGCCCACCGGCATCAGCAAAAACGTTATTCATGTTAGGGTGTATGAAACTCGAACGTTCTTATTTTACGCTAGGTACTCATAGCACAAGATCTGGTATGGTCGACTACTTGTTTGAGAAGCGACCCAGGTTCTTGATTGTTGATGAGATAGAACACATGTCTATTAGAGATCAGACTGTTCTACTCAGTCTTATGGAAACTGGAATCATAGCTGAAACAAAATTTATGAAAACAAGAAATACTCAATTGAAGACATGGGTTTTTGCCACTGCAAATGGGACCAACCACTTGCTTACTCCGTTGCTGTCTAGGTTTATGGTACTGCACTTTAAACAATACAAGTTTGAGAATTTTTTGGATGTTTCAATTCACATGCTCGGGAGAGATGGCATAGCAAAGGACATTGCAAATCAAATAGCTAACCAAGTTTGGCATAAGATGAAATCAAAGGACATTAGGGATTGTATAAAGATTGCACACCTTGCTAAAACCAAGGACGATGTAAATTTCATTGTAGAAACTCTTCTAAGGTATGGTAAGACATCCAATAGTACCGACAATAAGAAACAATCGTAGCACCTTAGTCCATTTGTTACACTTTCGCAGTAATCGCGGGTTTTAGCAGAATTGTACTCGCTTGCTTGTTATATTTATGTAAATCATTGGATTGAAAAGATCTAAAAATCAAAACCGCCACCATCAAAACCGCCACCATCGCTTCCTGCATCTTGAGAATCTGCACCGGAACTTTCAGAACTACTATCGCTATCCCCACTTGTGTTATCTGCATTTCCACTATTGTCTGCATTTGCGCCATCTTGAGCTAAAGAACTTTCCATAGGATTTAACCCTAGTCCCAATAAAGACATCATGGAAGTGAAAAATAGAATATCCATTATCCCTGCAAATAACATCATCGGCACCCATGATCTATTGGAAACCATAAACGAGTCAAGCTGGGATTTGTCTCCATTATTGTAATACTGCTGCATTTCTTGAACCTTTTCCTGCAATTCCTTTTTCTTGTTGCCAAGCAGACTCATGCCGGTTTCTGTTATTTTCAATTCATTTTTTTTCCTACCAAAGAAACCTCTCTTCTCATTCATCATTACTAATCTTTGAAAAACAAGATCATTGACTATCAATTCAACTTCAGACTTATTTAACTTGGAAACGCGAGAAATCTTGTCGACATTATTCATTCCTCTTGAGATCGCATCCAGAACTATGAAATGATTAGGACTTTCTCGAATATTAACCTCGCTTGACATGTCGAATTTATTCACCTGAGTTTACTTAAATGATTCGTTTTTGACAAAATGTAGTTAGAATCTCAAGTGCATACAGACTTGGAACTTTGCAAATTCACCTTTGTTGTACTGAGTTCTTATTCCATAAACTAAAAAGTTTAAAATTATTAATCTCAAGAAATTACACAATTGGCTGGAGCTGACAGTTTCGGAGTCGAAAGTGGGATGGGCATTAGAGCTGTAGAATGGATGAATTCATATTCTGTAGAGAAAAAAAAGGAATTTAAAGCAAAACTAGAAGGTTATCGGATCTCATCAAAAAACTTTGGTGATTTTGAAATAATATCATGGTATGGCGATTGGTCGGACGCACGAAAAATAATAGTTAAGGCAAGTACCAAATTAAGTATGAAGGTTTTAGAATCGGGTTACCATCAAAAAGATACTCTCTTGATTTCTCTTTTTGGCTTAGGGAAGGAA
>JALYLJ010000245.1 GCA_030774295.1 Thermoproteota archaeon | reverse complement strand
TTCTTCAGTTGTTGATGCGGGAGGTTCATTGACATCTTCAGTTGATCCTTCCTCTAACGCTGCTGCTTCTTGAAGTTCTATTGTTTTTTGTTCTTCGATTCCAAAAGGTTCTCTCCTACTTGTTACTCATCTGATTGTTCTTGACCAGATGCGTCCATGTAGATTATTATTAGTCGTACTAAATAAAGTCATATTATTTATATGCGAAACTGAATATTCGTTGACGCAAGTTCTATGACCATGGTCTAGATATTGAAATTCTTAGCGTATTTATTTTCGTGTATATTTTCCTGCATCCACGTCTGTTACTTTCAAAAATAATGTTTGTCCGTCGAATCGGCCTACCAGAATTTGAGGAAAATAGAATGTATGCTTTTCAACCAAACCTCTCTTGGTAACGATTAAACCTTGTTCAAGTCCTTGAACTTCACCCAGATTAGCATTATCCAATCCACGGGCTTCCTTCTTTACCACTTCGTTCCAGTTTATATTTAATTCATGTACAACAGAATGTCATCTATTTCGATCGTGTCATTAATAACACACTTTCTGTATTAACCAAGCCAGGAATCTCACCATGCTTGATTTCCCCTATTCAAGATCTGGTTTGTGTATCTTCCTCATATGTTCGTCTAACTCTTTGATTGATTTAAATTTAGACTCACAATCCTTGCAGTTATAGTTTGCATCTTCAGGAGACGACATACATTTAGTTAGATAACATATGATATAGCCATTATATATCTAATTAGTTGCGTGCTACAAATCTTGACTGCAATACTGTATCCGTATCTAATTATAATAATTTCTATTAAAAAAAACACACGTCAGTTGTATGTATGACCTCTGTTAAGAAAAAATATCACAAAAGGGAATTCTCAGCAGCTTTTCTATTTGGAAAGCATTACCTATGCTTCGATTATTACTAATTGTTATATAAAATGTTGCTCACGAAATGATAATGAGTTCTAACATTCGAACGACAAGCACATTTCATAATCCCAAATATGCAGAATGTATTGAAGCCTGTAATCATTGTGCCAATTCATGTGAATATTGTGGGACATTATGTTTAAGAGAAGATAGCGTAAAAATGCTGCTAAAATGTATAGAGCTATGTTTTTACTGTGCTGATATATGTAGGTTCTCCTCAAAATATATGTCATGTGACAGCAGTTTTGCGAAGGAAATTTGTCAATACTGTGCAAAGGTCTGTGATGACTGTGCTAAGGAATGTGAAAAACATGATATGGATCATTGTAGGCAATGTGCAAAAGTATGTCATGAATGTTCAGCTATTTGTCAGGAAATGGCAGCGAAGTGAATCTTTAACAACTAATTTAACCATAATTACACTTATAGAATGAAGCTAGTGATTAGATTATTAATTCAGCCTTAATTCATCAACCATGATTAGTTAGACTAAAATATTACGATTACATATTTTATTACTATGGGTTTTACCTGTCCAAGCTGCAATGTGTCATTTCATCCGCAATTTTTCCACCAACTTGTAGGTTTCAAGAAAGGGAAATTTGATTCTGTTTACGTCTATTATCAATTATGTCCTAAATGTGAAGAACCGATTATAGGATGCAGGGAAATCAAGTCTGGTGAGTTTCCGGCTTTGGTTGACACTAACACGGTGTCACTACTAACACAATACAAATAGCATAATTTATTGTTAGTAAAAACCTTCGACACTAAACTGTTCAAAAAATAAAAGAGGAAATTATACCGATTTAGGAATGCTCTACTTTAAATGCTATTTTTACTCCAACTCTATATTCGGTGATCTTACCGCTGTTCGGATCGACTTTTGCAGTAATGTCATTGACTTCTAATCCTGTGATTCCTTTAATGGTCTTATTAGCTTCATCTAATGCTGTTTGAGCTGCTTCTGTCCAACCTTGTTCTGAGCTACCGATTATTTCTATTACTTTTGCAACGTCAGCCATTAGTGTCTAGATCGACTAATGAAATATAACAGTTGTTTATCTATACAAAATTCCGATTTCGTTCTAGTTAAAAGAGTAAAATAGTATGATGCATATAAGTAATCAGTCGGACACAAAACTGGGTTTTGCTGGTTTAGGCTATCAAAATTTCAGTAGTGTTCGGCAATTGTTATTACTGATATATCAGCAGTTATCTTGAAACTATTAAGAATCATGTGCCACAATAAAGAACATAAAGAAATTGGACAATAACAATTTATCCAGTAAAATCAAGTCTGAAAGACACATCCCTAGTGTGGATTCAAAGGCTATTAATGAAGCCGTAGAAAGGGCAAGCACAGACAGAGATTTTATTTCACGTTCAGTGGATCAATTGAACGGATTGAAATTCCCTGCATATAAGGCTCAAATATTGGATTTCGTGAAAAAGAATTTTGTTAGCTCTGAGATATTGGATTTGTTCGAATCTTTAAACGGTACTACGGTATATCGTGACCAATATCATATTAAGAAGGCTATAGAGCAAAATAATTCAGAGGCTAAGCAGGAGAACCAAATTACGGATGAGACAAGGACAAATTTGAACGTCAAAAAAGTTAATCCAGCTCATAAGCGAAAAGATTATCCTGAAGTACCAGCAACGGCAATGAGAGAATATGTCTGTGACCTTTGTGGCAAGACATTTCAAACTAGGGATGATTTGATCCATCATCAGGAGTTTGAATTTAAAGGAAAATCGAAGTAGGCTACTTGCAATCTATTCTTTAAGAGTCAAGTCTAAAATTACGTCCATGTACATCATAAATGAGATACTAGCAATTGATGCAATCCCTCAAACAAAAGAAGATATGTTTTATGTTGATGCACTAGTTGGTTATATTGAGGATTTTCATATCATTGACGTTAGAATGTTGAAAAATAGTCAATCAAATCCTGATGGAGA
>JALYLJ010000244.1 GCA_030774295.1 Thermoproteota archaeon | reverse complement strand
CCTTGCCGCTTTGAAATAGCTCGTCTACGACACGCAGTTGAACAGATTGGCATATGTCCTTGACGTCACTGCCACTGTAACCTTCTGATGACTTTGCAAGATCTTCAATTTTCAATGAAGATTCCATTTGCAATCTTGTAGTATACTGACCAAAAAGGTTGATTCTAGAAGCCCTATCGGGAAGCGAAACATAAATCCTCTTTTGAAATCTTCTAAGAAAACCTGCCTCCAAGCTCCAAGGTTTGTTAGTTGCGCCAATAACATATAGTTTTGATTCTTTTGATTTCCCGTTTATGCCATCCATCTCGGTAAGGAATTGATTTTTTACCCTGACTTCGCCTCCCACTTCGCTGTTTCTATTACCCAAAAGAGAATCTATTTCATCAACAAAAATCAAAACCGGAACACCTTCACTATCATGTAATTTGCGCGCCATGGAAAATAATTTAGAAACATTTTTTTCTGCCTCGCCCAGCCATTTGCTCATCATCGAAGCAGCATCAACATTAATGAAATATCCATCAATTTCGGCTGCCGCTGCTGCTGCAAGTAAAGTCTTTCCACAACCAGGAGGTCCAAACAACAGAATTCCCCTTGCCCAGCCCAGTGGTAGTAGATCTGGTCTTATAGTCGGATAGACTATGGATTCCCTCATAGCTCTCTTGGCATCATCTAAACCAATTACTTCGTTCCATGTTACCTTCGGTTTGTCAGTCATAAGTAATTCTTCAAAGTCCAAACTGTATCCCCCGTTAGGTTCGTTCCTCTTCTTTGAAGTATGTATATTGTTAAGAATTGAATTCGTTGAATTTACTGATTTCTGATCAAATTGTCCTCCCTTGTTGATTTCAGAGTCATATAATGAATTAGACATCTGCAGGGCCTTGATTCTATTTTTATAGGAATTTGCCCTCTCCATGTAAATTTTATTCAACTTGTAATCAGGATAGATTTGCACCAACTTTACCAACGCTTCAACTGCTCGCTGATAAGCACTAATTGCATGTCCATTGGAACCCTCAGAGTCCAATCTAATTGCTTCAGCTGCGTATTTACTGGCACTATTCTCTAGTTCCTGTGGAGCTAAACTCATATAATCACTAAAACTCGGAGTATTTCTTTGAAGTACTACATTGTGAATCTATATTGGTCAAGGACCAAAATAAATTGAACAAAGACTAAAAAAAATTATCGAAATTCTGTGAAAAAGACTAGAAAAATTTCAATAATATTATCTCAAACTAGTGTTTTGCATTTGATTAGGAAGTTCTTAATTGATAAATTTGTGCTTATAAGGTAATAGGACAAATACAGCATTGTGAGAATGTTCATCCACGTTAAGACGTGTTGTGATATTCAGCTTTTAATTTTTCTTATCTTTTGTCCAATCAAATTGACATCCTGCTTTACGTCCACATTTAAAAAAAAGTGCTCATGATTAAACGTCCTGATGATATACCAAATTACCTAGATCTCGTAGCGAATCTTGAAGAATTCGGGCTATCAAAATATGAGTCTATGGCATACATCACATTGGTTTCAAAAGGAACATTAGGAGCAAGTGAGATAGCCTATTATTCGAATCTTCCTCGAACAAAGATTTACACGACATTAAAAAAATTAGAAAGAAAAAAACTTTTAACAATTTCAAGTCAGAAACCAATGATAGCTACAGCAACACCACCTGACGAAGCATTCGGTGAACTTATTACAATGCAACAAGGGAGATTGGCATCGATGCATAACATTTTGAATAGTCTGAAGAAATTGAGAGATGAGGGGAAAAAGACGTATGAAGAAAAAAAGTACCTGGTTCTCGAACCCAATGCAGTAGTGCAAAAAATTGAAGAACTGATTTCTTCAACCAAATCAAATATTGACTTTATTCTGGACTCATGGGGACAAAATGTTGTCTTTCAATCTAAAGCTTCTTTAGCAGAGGCCGTTAAGAGAGGTGTAAAAATCAATATTCTACTTGGTATTCAATCTTTTGCTAATGACAATGATGTAACGTTTCCAACCGGAGTAGAAGTTAGGTCGGACAATGTTTCTGGGAACATAATAATTTTCGATTTCAAAAAAATAATTTTCATCGACAGCACCAATGGAAAGGCATCTCTAATATTGACACCGGATGCATTTTGTAACTCTTATATCAAATTGTTTGACGAGAAATGGAAAAAAGCTCTTAGAATAAATCCTAGTATACTAAGTAACAGGATTCCAAAGGAGGCATTAATTTTGTCTAAATTGGTAGAAGATGATCTTACACAAATATTACTAGACCTGTCAATCAAGCAAGATAGTAATTATTCATCTTTAATTGGTGAGATTGAAAAATCTAGTAGCGACTTAAACTGTCAAAGTATTGATGATATAATACGTATCGTAGATTCGGCCCTAAAGATAAGCTACTCAGGGTATCTAAACTATGAACCCCAAAACAATATGATAAAACTTCATTTAGATTCGAAGGAAAAATCAATTGTGCCTTGGATATTAATCATCGTGGCTTATATCAAAAAATTCGGAAATGATTCAAAAATTATCCATGACAATAGTGAAAAAAATACAAATTCAATATACATAAAGATCCTAAATCCAAACGTGATTCATGTGAATTAGCTACTCAAATAATAACGTCATCATTCAATTCTAATTAGGTAATATCTGAATTTGTCATTTTCTTATATCGAATACTCAACTTGTTACCACAAATCTCACAGATCCTATGTTTTGGGGCATATCCTCTTCCACAACTTTTACAAAACTTAACCCATTTTCTTGTCTCCCTGATTCCCTTTGTTCCTAAGTTGAGTAATTTAATTGACAAGATTTTCGCTAGATTACATACGGCAAAGTCATCGGTAACTAGTGTTGCATCGTTACCTTTCGCAAGAGCAAGGATTGAAATATCAGCATCAGTAAGTCGCTCTTCCCCTGTTTGTTTTGCAGTATCTCGGACCAATTTCAATGACATAATATCAGGCTCAAATATCATGATTCTCCTATTTGATACCAGAGTTTCCAAAATTGAAAGATTCCTTTGAATATGGGAAATTTCGTCAAATACTAGATCTGATGTAATGCAAGTACTTTTGGATTGCAAATGAAATCCCTGGTAAAATGCTGTTGCGTCCAAGGCAAATTTTGATTCTGTTCTAGAATCCAAGTTTTTCAAGTTGCCTTATGCCCCTTTTACCAATCCGTAGGAATACTCCATCATATGGATATTTAGAGATGACGATGTTACTTTTCCACTTTGAGTCAAAAACCTGTTGACCGTCAATAATTATCTTTGAGCTGTCAGTCGAACTGATAACAATATCGTTTATATCGACGATTAGTGCTGGTGTCTTGTTAACCGGAGCAATTGGTAATATCATGACACATTTCATATTCTCATGAACTATAGGTCCACCTAAAGAAAGAGCATGTCCAGTTGAACCTGTCGGAGTAGAAATTATAACTCCGTCCATTTTCTGTGAGATAGGGTAATCGAGCACTTTAATAGTAACAACAGGAGTCTTGGTTAAATTTGTCCTTGTTATAACAATGTCGTTGAGTGCGGCACCAACCATTTTTCCATCAATCTTTGCCTGCAATCGCAATCTTTTGTCATAAAAATAATTTCCGTTGAAAATATCCTGCAACTGTTCTTCAATTGGTTTTGTATTAGCCTCTGCCAATATCCCTCTGGTTCCTCCAATATTTAGGCTGAAAACCGGTGTACTCTCACTTATTATTCTAAAGG
>JALYLJ010000243.1 GCA_030774295.1 Thermoproteota archaeon | reverse complement strand
CCAATGTACAGGATCATATCCATCTTCTACTCTTCTCTAAACATCAGTCTTTGCTGATTTTTCTTGTTAATAGAATAAAGAATTAGGCATATTGAATTACTAAAATCAGTTCAATTCAATTTACATGATTGTTACTTTCATAAAGTTTAAACGTAATGGCAATCAATATCCGATATCGTCTATATTAGGAGATAGATGTAACAAAAATTGATTGGTGCTAATCATGCGTGATTTTGGCACCAATCAACTTAGTCCTAATTTTGCAATTTCTACGATTATTTGCATTGTAACATGAAATAAATTAAATACCCATTGTGGACGTTACATCCGTATCAATGAATGAGGAAGATAACGGTCATCCAAAAAGCTATATTCTGCAACTTGAGAAGATGAACATTAATTTTGGAAAGATTGAGAGAAACCTTCCAATAGCAACTCTTATTGAAATCGCAATTCAAAGAAACGAAGGGCTATTATCAAATTCTGGCGCATTGTCTGTTAAGACTGGTAAGTTTACGGGACGTTCTCCTGATGATAAATTCATTGTTGATGATGAAATAACTCATGATATTGTGGACTGGGGCAAAGTGAACCATCCTATCGCCAGTGAAAAGTTTGACAATATTTTTGAACGAATGAAGCAGCATGTGTCAGGAAAGGATTTTTTTATTTTCGACGGGTTTGTAGGAGCCGATCCTGAGAATCGCTTGCCAATAAGGGTTTTTACCGATAATGCTTGGCATAATATTTTTGCATCGCAGATATTTATACGACCGAAACCAGAAGAGCTTGATAACCATAAGCCTGAATTCACTCTCTTCTTTGTTAATGATTTTGCTTCACTTCCAGAAATAGATGGAACCAAAAGTGGCACATTCATAATCATTAATTTCTCCAAGAAGATGGTGTTAATAGGCTATACTTCTTATGCAGGCGAAATAAAAAAGGCCATGTTTTCTGTTATGAATTTTTTACTTCCCCGTAGGGGAATATTTCCAATGCATTGTTCTGCCAATATGGGAAAGAATGGAGAAACAGCACTATTCTTTGGACTATCGGGTACAGGAAAAACTACATTATCCGCAGATCCAGAAAGGTACCTGATAGGGGATGATGAGCATGGATGGTCTGATAGGGGAATTTTTAATTTTGAAGGCGGATGCTATGCAAAATGTATAAATCTTAAAAAGGAACATGAACCACAGATTTGGAATGCAATAAAATTCGGTTCTGTAATGGAGAACGTAACTATTGATGAGTTGACACGAGAACCGAATTTTGAGGATAGTTACCTAACAGAGAACACGCGAGTCGTCTACCCTTTAGATTTTATATCTGGAGCGGTAATTCCTTCAGTAGCAACACACCCCAAGGTCGTAATCTTTCTCACTGCAGATGCATTTGGTGTGATGCCACCGGTGGCCAGGCTAACGAAAGAAGGTGCAATGTATCATTTTATTTCTGGTTATACAAGCAAGCTAGCGGGCACAGAAAGAGGTATTACAGAACCAAAAGAAACATTTTCTCAATGCTTTGGAGCACCATTTATGCCACTACCTCCAGTTGAATATGCCAAAATGCTGGCATCAAAGATTTCAGAACACAACACCAGTGTATATCTAATAAATACAGGTTGGACTGGGGGCCCATATGGAATTGGAAGGAGAATGGATTTGAAATATACCAGAGCGATGGTATCTGCGTCATTAAACGGCGATCTTGACAAGGCGCAATATAAGCATGATAGTATTTTTAATCTTGATATTCCTCTTTCATGTCCTCAAGTTCCGTCAAAAATTCTGGATCCGAGTTTTTCATGGTCCAACAATGAACAATACATTGTTGCAGCGAAGAGACTGGCCCATTTGTTTATCGAAAATTTCAAAAGGTTCGGAGAGGAAACCAAAGATTTGGCTAAATTTGGGCCCCAAATTTAAAATAAAGATGGTAGCCCGGAGCAGATTCGAACTGCTGTCCTCAGGTATCTTTTCATGACGATCCAGAGCCTGAAATCCATAGCCCTCCTGTGGAGTTTGACCGCTAGATTCGGCATCGACACAATCGTGTAGATTCGACCGGGCTAATTCTCGAGCTACAACTAGAAATTTTCAAACGGATATTTATCGATATCTACTTTAGTAGAGATTCTTTCATTCTTATGATGTCAATTAGCTCCATAACTTTGCCCAGACTCCTCTCAAAATATGTTACAAGATTTTTGTTGATATACTCATCATAGGTACCTGCAGATTTGTTTTGATCTTTTGACGATGTTGAGGTCGCTCTATCCTCGAGTAAAAAATCTTGGACTTCTTTGGATGGTCTTTGCATGGTTTGATTTCTAAATTCCCTTAATATCCAAAGCCAACTATTGTGCTCTAACGCTTCATGTAATTCTGTTAGCAAACCTATGTTTTTTGTTCCCGCATTCAATGCGCTTTGAATTGTAGCCAGATCAACTTTTTCTATTGAAATTCCCAAATCCAATCTCGTGTTAATTAAAATTAATAGGCAATCTACTGCTCCTAAAATTTGGGAAAGGAAACAATCAATCTCCAATTCCAATGGCACTCTTGGATCAACTTTATCCACGATTAGCTGATCTATCTTGATTTCTTGTAACTTATTCAGATGCATTTGGGCAGCGAATAATTTGAATTTTACCCTGTCTGCTAAAAGACTCGAATCAAAATTGGAAGCCATTTCTAATCTATTAGTATTAAATTATTTTCATTAACTTTACTAAATATTAAACTTGATCTTAGTTGGAACCATGCACTGTTAAAATTATGGATTTAATTATAATAGACACATGGGCGAAAATGAAGATCTTGAGGAGAAGAAACTGTTGGGCTCCGGCGGGTATGCCTTTGCTAAAATTACCGAAGATGAGGAAATCAAGGCTAATTTGGGAGTTCCACAAATATTTCTAGCCAATGTCGGAAGATTGAGTGAAGATAGGTTCATAAAGTATTACTGCAATTCATGCGGGAAGGAATTCAGTGGCTCTCCAATCTTAAAATATGAGACTCCAAATGAGGAATTAGGCCAGGGAGTGATACTGGTAGAAAAAGGCGAATACAAATGCAGGGATTGTGGCAACATAATAGCATTCTATAGAAAGTTCAACAAGTAATAATGGTAAAATTTCTTTTATTATTTGTAGCCGCAATTTTGCACCAAAAAAATGTTTATAGTAATTTCAATTAGTACATATTAGAAAAAAATTGGGAAGATGGGATGATGATTGGCATTATGAAGGCAAACATAAGAAATCACGGGATTGGATAAGAATTGCCAGATACGCTATTTATGGCGGCTTTGCAATTGTAGCTATTGTCGTATTACTCGTTTTTATTCCAAGAGCAGGTTTAACCGTAGAAATAATGGAAAGTGGTGAGGCTTTAACTACCATAAGTATAAAAATAAACAATAACAACCCACAAGAAATTCATAATGTAACAGTGGTGTTTGACAATGATACAAATAGAAAACAGATTTACAATTCAATGGCGCCATTTAGCTCAATATTCGTTACTCCCGAAAAGGAAGATCTAGATTTTCAAAAAATAATTGTTACAGCCGATTATGGAAGATTGCAAACCATAAAGTATAGATAAATATTTCAACCAAATACTCGAAGTTTTATTGCTCAATTCGGAATTTTAGCGCTTGGTACTTGTCTCTCTTATAGCTTGACCATATTCAAGATTAGCTTTTTTTCTCATATATGGTATTAGTCTATAGTGTATTGAATAGATACTTTTTTGACTTGTCAGAATACCTTTAACCAACAATGATACAAAACCACCGGCTACTTTTGACGACTCTATCTTCTTATTGTTACAAAATTTGTCTCTCTTTAAGTGATATTCTTTTAAAGTGAAATAGGAACGATTCACCTCCAAGATTAGTGGCCAAATAATATTTTCCCACACCATCCTTCTATTTTGGGTCGAAGACGCATGCTTGCCCTTACTTAATGGTTCTTTTTTTGGGGTATTGGGTTCTTCGAAATTGGGCATGCTCCATGATTCAAGGGAGATTTGTTTCTTAGGCACATTTAAACTTGGGTCTCTATATGTCATATTTGATATTGAAGGAATTAGAAGTAAAGCAATCCTTGGATAATTTGGCCAACAAATGGAAAATAGAGAAGTCAATTTATGATCTTCATCTTGGAAAACGCGACGACGTATCTGATTTTCAAATGGTTGTCAATGGTGTGGTTTTTCATATCCCATTTCTGGCCAGAGATGAAACTTACGTTCTTTGGAAGTGTTTATGGCCAGATTGCCACAACTGTTGTGAGAAACAAGGAAGATTGCCCTTAACGAGAGATGACATGTCACTGATTTCAAACAAAATGGGATATGAAGCAGTATCTGAATTTATCAAGAAAGAAACTACAGTTTCCAGTTGGAATGAATCTTCTACCATGAATAATGTAATTACGACTATCAGTATGATTTCGCTAAAAAGAAAGGAAAATGAAACTGAAGATCAGGACGGTAAACCTTTACCATGCAGATTTTTAGATGAATGTGGGAGTTGTGTAATACATCCTGACAAACCCGGTGTTTGCTGGCTTTATCCATTTTCTTCATGGATGGAATCTGATAACGGCAAACCTGTAGTCCATGCATCCTATCAACTAACCGGCGATTGCCCCGGGTTCTACACAGCAAAAACATCGCAACCCATGATGGAGATACTCCAAGAATATTCAAAGAGAATATTTGAATATAATATGTCAATCCAGAGGACAACTCGGGAAAAGTACGGATTCATAAATATAGTACAATAAATTTAACCCAAAAGTTTCACGATGATCCCAAATGAGGCGTTTCTTGTGTAGGTTTTCGTGCAAAAAAGCACCTTCTTTTCGAAAAAAGAGGGCTTGATTCAGTGCCTGTTCTGACAAATTATTGGGATAAAGCACGTCACAAATAAAGCCAGTAGTATCTAGAAACATTTTTATTTAAAAAATAGGGTCTTGACAATAGTTTCATGGTTATTAATAAAGAACTCCTGCAACTCAGAAAAAAAATAGCAGACAAGAGGCCGGAT
>JALYLJ010000242.1 GCA_030774295.1 Thermoproteota archaeon | reverse complement strand
GGTATTAAACGCTTAATGGAGCGTGCAATATGGGCACAAGGACTTCGAAAAAAACTTGCCCCTAACAAGAAGCGCCACGAATTTCAAGCAAATCATTCATATAGAAAATGGTTCAAGACCCGTTGTGAAATTGCGGGAATGAAACCAATTAACATAGAGAAATTAATGAACCATTCAGTGGGGATTTCTGATTCATATTATAGAGCTACTGAACAAGAATTACTTGAAGATTATCTTCATGCTACTGAATACCTATCTATTAATGGTAACGAGACGAAGATAGCGAAGGAAATAAATCAAATTAAACTTTGCATTCAAGAAATTTTTTTACTCATTATTCTACTATCTTCATGAGACAAATAGATTCAACACATAACTTGCAATTTGAGATCTAATACGGATGTTTAAATATATTGTACACAAGTCGCTGGGTCCATTTACTACATTGAGTGAATCATTGCTACCATAGAATTGATAAATATAAAGAGATACTGATTAGTATATTGTCGCTATCGCAAAAAACTAGAAGCAAGACCCACAACGGAACTACACTAAAACCCAGTATTGAAACTATGTCCAAGGAATTAATTTTAATACTCAATCCTAATTCTCAAGGAGGGGCAACAGGAAAAAATTGGAAATTAATTTATGAAAAAATAAAAAAATTTCTACCGAAGCCTCACAGAATTATATTCACAAAGAAGGCTAATGATGGAACGAAAGTCACCCGCAAATTGCTAGAACAAGGGTACTGCAATATAGCAGCTATAGGGGGTGACGGTACAATTAATGAAGTTGCAAATGGATTTTTTAACATTAAACTCAAAGACAGATCGGCTCTGGATCCCATGAAATTCAGGCCTGAGCGTAAACTAGGCCTAGTAAAAGATAAAGCAGTCTTTTGGATTATTCCATCAGGTAGTCGCAACGTACTAGCTTCTTCACTAGGTATACCACATCAAGGTATAGAATCTTTTCAACATATCGCACAGATGAAAAAACGCAAAATAGATGTGATTGGGGTAACAATTGCCGATAAGGATACTCCGGGAACCACTCGTAGGAGAATCGTCCTAAATGCTGCAGAAATGGGAGTAGGCGCTGAGATAATCGCCAGGTCCAAAAGGTTTAGAGGTAAGATTAACAGTAGGTCTCTCTCCACTGTTGCAGCCATTGTTTCAACTGTACCTACTTACGAAAGTAACGAATGCGACATTGTTATGGATGGTGGTAGAAAAATAACTAGCAACATAACCATGGCAGTAGTGGCGAATGGTAAGTTTTTGGGCGGTGGTTTCAACGTAGCCCCGAAAGCTAACATATCTGATGGTAAACTAGACGTTGTTATCATGAAGAGTTCCGGCAGTCTTAAAATGCTCCAAAAACTGGTGGAAATGAAAGGTGATAGTGAATACCTTCACGAAGAAGATATACTTTATTATCAAGCATCACAGGTAACCTTCTTACCAAAGAATAGAAATATGACAGTATCTTTGGATGGTGAACCTGTGGGAATACTCCCTGCTGTTTTCAAAGTCTATCACAACGCCTTGTCAATCAAAAGCGAGGGTCATGAACAACAGGCCTCTATGAGATAGCAACAATTATGGCATCAATAGTTAATACCGCGGATGTTCATTTCAATGTTTAGATATTGAAAATTGCAAACCATAATTGCTTATAATGAAAATGAAGTTAAAGAACAAACAGGATTTGAAAATCTTAAATCCAAAGATAAAGCATGGATAGATTTAATAGATCCCACAGATGAGGTCATCAAAAACGTCGCAGCTTATTTTCACCTTGATCAAAATGCAGTCGAATTATTCCGCAGCAATTCCAAGAAACCTCAGATTAGACTTTTAGACAACCACACATTTGTCATCTTACTAGATATTAAATTCAAGAATTCCAAGACAGTTGTTACTGAAGGAGTGTATATATTTTGTGGTAAGAACTGGCTGATAACTATACATTCGGCCGAAGTAGAACTAACAAAAAGCATACGCAAATTACTAGAACATGAAAACAAGAAGCTAGTTATGGATTCCATAGAAGCCTTATTCTAGTGTCTTGTCGGAGTTGATTGATAGATATGAACAAGTCATAACTGCTGTCGAATTAACTATTACCGACCTGGAGGAGAAAGCACTAAGCGATCCCTCAAGAGAGACTATTCAATACCTTGCTGCACTTTCAAAACAACTTATCGTATTCAGAAGACATTTCTGGCGCGTGAGGGATGTGGTGAACTTTTTAAGCCACATGGAAAAAGACCAAGCCGAGGTAAAATATATTCAGATGGCATATGATAATATCTCACAGCTTGTGGACCTCGTAGAATCGTATCGTGATACTATTAACTCTGTAAGGGATCTATATATCGCAAACATCTCTTTAGAAATGAATGATACAATGAGAACGCTTACGATATTTGCTTCTATTTTGTTACCACTTACACTTGTGGCGAGTATATACGGTATGAATGGACTCGACCTAAACAGTCTTGCAACAATACCTTCTGGTCTTATTATTGTCTTAGCAACAATGGCAATAATAACAGTTGCAATGTTCATTCTCTTCAGGAAAAAGAAATGGGTTATTCTAAGAGGAAATAAAGCCTTACCTAAAAATAAATCCAAAACACTATCTAATCCTTAGCTATCATAGACACATATTATTATATCTTGACGAAGAACAGTGATACCAGTTTTATCATCTAATATCGTTACTACTCTCTCGCAAGTGACTAAACCCAGAGTTAGGTAATAAAGGCGTCAGTATCACAATTAGGAGAGTAGGATTCTTATCTATCATGAAGGGCTGAGATTTTTTTTCCAGCCGCCTTAAATCCTGATTTTATATTATCCATAGCCCCGTCGGCTGCTTCCTTTATCTCATATAAAGAATCACTTTCCAATCCTAATTCAACACCTGCTTTTATTTTACCTGAACCTTGGTCATCTTTTTCGGCTCCTAATTCACCACCTGCGCTTAATTTACCCAAAGTTTTGCCGCCCTTTTCTACCCCTATTTCGGATCCTGCTTTTATTCCAGAATGTTGTCCGCCCTTTTCCTTAGGCTGGGCACTGCTTGTTTTGTTGCTTTTTCCTTTGGTACTCCTACTCTTTCCTTGGTACTCATATAATAATTCATGACTAACAAGTTATTTATATCAGACCATCGGCAATCACTCTTTTTTTGATTTAACATAGTTAATTGACATATTATTGAAGCCAGTAAAACTGAGCCGGATTGAAACTGCTATATTGAGTTTGGTAGATAAAAACAGTACTCCAAATAGTACTCAGACTCGCCAAAATATAAAACGTCTTGCAAACGTTTTAACTAATTGGCACACATCTATCTGCGTTTTGCATGAGGAATAACCAAAATTACGTCCATACTGGGCATCTTGGATTTAATCACCTTCTCCGTATTGAGTAACACCATTTCTACCTCATTTAGCGATTTATGGCCATCCATGTCGAGATGAATTTCAGCACGCGAAATGATACCAGTCTGACGTAATTTAATGGACCTTACAGTAACATCACCTTCGAACTTCTGCTCAACTAGTTTTTTCATATAACCTGCGCTGGCAGGATTATACCATGCATCAACTAGTATCAAAGATGATTGTTTTAGCGAAACATATGCCACTGAGAATATGAATCCTGCAATTATCATTCCTCCTATGGCATCCGCTTGCAAGAATCCAAACTGAGTCGCTATCAATACACTCAAAAAACCTAAGACAGAAGCTGAACCGTCCTTTATTGAATTTTTGGCATCCGTTTTTAGTGAAAGTAAATTGTATTTGTTTGCAATGCGTCGCATCTGGAATGCCCTGTGTAAGGAGATTCCACCGGCAATAGCTAATAC
>JALYLJ010000241.1 GCA_030774295.1 Thermoproteota archaeon | reverse complement strand
CCCGACGGTGCAACACCATTTGCTTTGAGAGCAAATATGGAATAGGCACCTACACTACTCCCTATTGCATACGGAAAAATCAAAATACTATTATTCAGAGAGACTCCGAATAAATCATGTGAAGGATCAGATACCACACCAGTATGCGTATCAACTGACGACAGAAAATTGAGGGGGTTCTTCGTGTAAACGATCCTTCCCGCGCCTATCCCTCCGACAATTTTTCTACACTTGACACACTCTATCAAATTATTTCAGATGCTCTTTCAGAATGGTTTTCAAATCTTTTAGACACACTGGGATGCGATTAAACTTGTTAAAGTAATAAGATGCCTTTATACTGTTTGTGATTATTCCATCATATTCGTCACTGGTTATTAGAGGAGTGAGACATGTGCAGGCATCACAAATTAAATTTCCTCCAGCATTCTCGATCTGCTGAGCTATGCCCAACTTGAAGGCTTCGTTAAAAATGGCACGGGGACAAAAGATCATGCAAGGTTTTGAGAATTTCTTGCCAACTACACTCTTTGATATTAATTCTAACTCGTTTATGCCTAATTGAGGACTCCCGAGTGCAATAAGGTCCCCGTTATCTGTCGTGTTCAACTCATCTCTAACACTGTCCTTTTCCTTTTTTCCAAACCCAATTTTTTCACTGTTAGTTTCTTCTTGGGTGAACATTCCACAAGAGCCGGCAGTTCCAAGTGCAGCAGATAAAGATTTAGCCTTCATCATGTTTAGGTCTTTCCCATGACAGCCCAGAGATACACAACTTTTGCTTATAGCATTACCTGCGAAGTAACCAAGTAAGCCATAATCCAATTCATTGGAGAGAGGCGTGTCAACTTTAACTTGAGCTGTTGGTCGTCGCAGATCCGCATTATGAAGTTCTGAGTATGGCGCTTTTCCGGTAATGGCACTAGCCAATGCACTGAGGGCACTTTCCCTATTTGTTAGCAATCCGTACATAGAGTTGGCCATAATGGCAGCGCTGCTTTCTGCAAAGCTCACAGGGGTGCCTTTTCGTGGTAGATCGAAGATTTCGTATGGGACGCATGAAAATGATGGAAAAATTCCCATCTTCATATACGATTCGACAATACTTGTTTGCTTATCTTGAAACTCCTCCGAAATTATTGATTTCTTATGTTTGTCGTACCCCATTGGATTTAGCGTAGTTTGTACCGAAACTCTGGCATCTTTGCTAAACTCCGTCAGAAATTTAAGCCCCGCGTCCCCTATCGTATTGTAATTAACTCCTGAAATGTGAGCCCATTTTATTCGCACTAATTTTTCAGCTTCCGTGGCTTCTCCAATTGCCAGCAATATCTTATATGCAACTGAAAATGAAGAGCCAAATTCTCCATCAAGTGCCTTCTCATCTTGTTTGGAAAGATGCACTACACATATTTGTAGAAGGACTTATTTATTATAATACCAGATGTCCAAAGTCGGTTTTTTCTGGCTCGTGTATATTTCCTTGACTTTGCATTACCTGGTCAGAACTCAGATCAAGCCTGTGGAAGATGCATCCACAAAGAAATGGAATAAATAGAGTATTTGAAGAGTATGCTTATGGAATGTGCTGTATACGATACCTATGTTACAAAAAAAGACGGGAAGACAATGCATTTTGATGTAATAGTTGAAAAATCTTCTCCACACGAAAAGGCCATAGAGTATGGAAAGGAATTTCTGAATGCTGTGGGGCAGGGAGCACAGAAAATGACTCAGGAAGAGTGCCAATTCTGTCATATCCAAGAGGCTCCAGATATGGTTGAGAGTGGAATTAAAGAAAAAGGATACTTTATTCAAAAGATGGAAGGTTGTCCATAACCAAAACAGAATTTTTTTCTTTCTGTTTTACATGAAATATCACGAATTAATACAATTCTAAGGATCATTATCTAATTTTAGTTATAAGATTTTTGTGTACATGTAAAAAAAGATTCACGAAATAAATTATTAGGTGAGTCAAATAAAATTTTTAAGACCCGATGCAAAGGAGGATTTTAGTCGTTGACGATGAAACCAAGACAACGGATGAGATAAGGGAAGGGTTAGAAAATTCTGGTTATTCAGCTGACACATGTAATGATCCTGAAACAGTATTGTCCAATTTCAAATCAGGAATTTATGATCTCTTGATTCTAGACGTAGGATTACCACATATGGATGGGTTTGCCCTATATGAAAAAATAAGAGATCTCGATGGTAAAGTAAAGATATGTTTTATGTCTGATTCTAATGTGCACGACGAGGAATTCCTTACACTGTTTCCAATATGGAATGCCCGGGATTTTTTTCACAAACCGATAATGATTAGGGATCTGATCGAACATATTAAAGAAACAGAAGTATAGAATTCAATGCGAATTTCGGTAATTATTTCTGCTCCGTATTTCTTGAAATTAACTAAATTTGAGCTTCTTGCCTTAGGCAATTTGTGATACTTGTGTAGTCTTAACTGCGGCATCATTACTAATGACTTCTATTATCAATTGTCAGAAACGCTCTGTATGGAGTTTTTTCAATTGCTCTCAGCATCAGGAATAGTTATGGTTATTGTCCAATCAATTTAGCAGCTGATAGACTTACGCTACCGTCAAATTGGAAAACTGTTTTTTGGGGGACAAAGTAACAATAAACCTTCAAAGCGGTAAACGTGCAATTGTGATACGGGAGTCATTATTCAGAATTCAGTGGTAGCGTTCCGCATGTATGTCATTGCAAATATTAATTCAATAATTGAGGTTCTACTACAAAGAAGCCTAAACCTTAGCATGAAAGACTGTCTCCCATTATACGAGGACCTTCTGTTCCGGTTGGCTGAAAGATGTTTTCACGAATTAGAAGTTCTTTTTGTGTATGTTTATTGTATTCATCTGCAACAAGATCTTAAATAAAGATGGAAAAGTCAGTTTGTCTTTTCTATTTATCGTTTTATTGAATTCAAGAAAGGATAGACATTGTTAACTTAATCTGAAATGTTCATTGGTCCAATGTACAAGAAACGCATTCTTATTTTTCTCCAACTTTGACCTTGAACGTAAAGTAAAATATACCATGAATTTCCATGCAAAATTATCGCATCTTGAACATTCGACCAAATAGGACGAATCATATTTGTATGCTTCGCCCACAACGCACTTTGATGCAACTTTAAGCTCAAAATACCATTTCAACCAAGTGAGAGAAAATGGTATAGGAAGTGTATGTTCGTAGAGGCGATAATGCCAAACAGGAGATATATCAGCGAGTGACAGTCTCTCTCTAATATTCTGCATCGCTATATTATTTTTCATTTATTTCTAATATTCATTCATGATATTAGTAGTTTACTGGAACTCTTATTATTTCTTAGACAATATACAAAAATTCATGAAAATCTAATCTTGACTTCAATTAAATAAGTAGAAATCAACATAAATACCATTAAGTTCCTTTAACCAACAGAGGACTATAGATTTCATCCTTATTCTTATTTTCTCCCATTAGGACAAAGTAGCCTCATTTGAAAGGAATACTTAACGAAAATGATCGTGTGTTAAGAAAGGACACCTGTAAATAGGACTAAACGCAATAATCTCAATTCGAGAGATTCTCTTTGTCGTAAAGATAACAAGATACCCAGTGTTTTTCTTCAACTTCGCTTTGTCGAGGTTCAACCTTACAGATATCCATTGAATAGAGACACTGGTTGTAGAACTTACATCCCTTCGCAGGTATCGCATTATTTTCCGACGTGATAGGTATGATTCTTTCCGCGGAAAGATTGGATAGGTCAGGCTCTGATACAGCTTGAATTAGAGCTTGCGTATATGGA
>JALYLJ010000240.1 GCA_030774295.1 Thermoproteota archaeon | reverse complement strand
TTTCTTTGGATTTTGAGTTTATAGATTTTTTCACCTGTATTCTTAATTCTAGTATTCCGTTGATGTAACTTGCCTTTGTAGAGTCAGCGTCTAGTTCTTTATTTACTGGAAGCTCTGTATGATATTTCTTGTTGCCTTTTTCCGCGTGTATCGTTACCAATCCTTCATCCATAGTTACCTTTACATCCTCTTTGGTTATTCCAGGCATCTCAGCAGTAATGATCATTACATTCTCTTTTTCGTTAATTGACGTATCTACAAGTGGCTGCCGGGCAGTACTTTGTTCTACCAATCCTTTGGCTGAAGGTCTTACATTCCCAAATTCTCTTATGTGAGGTTTTCCTTCTGGCCCAATTGTAATTTGATATCCATAGTAGTACGGTAACGTCTCTGACGCTGTAGCACCAGATTCTCCTACTGTCCTGAATACCCTGTTCAGCATGTCTTCGGCCTCTGAAAATTCTCTGTCTATCTGTTCAAAAAATCTATCTCCAAATCCCCATGGTTCTTTCCACAATCTAGCTTTTCACCTTACATTATGTAAGATATATTACAATATATATATATTTCTTCTATAAATAAAACCCTTATGACTTAACTTCAATAAATAATGATTATTAAGATGTCCAAATTGCATGGATGTTAGTGTGAATCCTTATTCAATGGAAAACACCTACAAAATTCTTTTATATGTGCTCGAGAATTCAAATCCAGAATTTGTTTGCTTCTTTCATTTAGAACCATAGCAATTTTAATTGGTTTCTTAGGAATACTTCTAGTCATCTCCTCTAATTTCATTATGAATCACGAAGGTGGTGTCTTAGCAAAGCCCGGGAAGGATAATCCCGGGAAAGGTCACGGAAAAAACAAGAATGATGACTCAGGAGATAATCGGCCAAAAGATGAACCAAAAGATGAACCAAAAGATGAGCAAAATAAGATACAGGTTGAAACAGACATTTACAAAGGTTTTGCTTTTGATACTGACGGTAATAACGTTAGTAAAAGTTTTAATTTAGCTGCGGTTGGAGATGTAGGATGTTCAAGTAACGCTCAAAAAACAGCTGACAATATTCAAAAAAATGAACCTGAATTGGTATTGCCATTAGGAGACCTTTCATATCAAAAAAGTGCCAACTGTTGGTTTGATATGATGGCACCACTTAAAAATAAAATATTCATAACACTAGGGTTCCATGATGTCAATGATGGACAAGCAAAAATAGATCAATATTATAAAAGCTTTCAGTTAGATAAACCGTACTATTCATTCGATTATGGAAAAGTACATTTTATAGTAATGGCTTCAGAATCGAAATTTGAAAAAGGTTCTGAGCAATATAACTTTGTAGTACAGGATCTTGAAGAGACATCAAAAAACAATGATGTTAATTGGGTGATAGTAACCAGTTATGGACCACTTTACACATCCCCATCTAAGCATACAGCGGAAAAGGATCTAAGGGATATCTATCATCCACTGTTTGAAAAATATAATGTTGATTTAGTTTTGCAGGCACATAATCACAACTATCAGAGAACGTTTCCAATATCATATAACGTCGGTAATAGTTCCAAACCAACAGTAACCAATCAATTTACTACGGATTATAATAGTCAAACAGATGGCATAGTTTTTGCAATAGTAGGCACAGGTGGAGAAGGTTTCTATCCTCTAGATGGTCAAGCATCTTACACTGCCACTCAATTTGACAGATTTGGATTTCTAAATATAGACATTAGTAATGGGAATCCGCATACCAAATTAACAGGAACCTTTTATGACAACAAGGGTGACGAAGTAAGAGACCAATTTACAATTGAAAAGGCAATAAAAAATAAGAACTAGAGTCCGATATCAAGAGAAAGATTTTTGAATTGTAAGTCCAAAAATAATAAGTGGACATTAGGTCCATCATATGAGGAAGTAAGTGATTCTTGTTATTAAAGCGGGCCGATCGTCGTAGGTAAAAAACCATCTACAATATAAGCGATGACCCATATTATTACTGCCACTACCAAGG
>JALYLJ010000239.1 GCA_030774295.1 Thermoproteota archaeon | reverse complement strand
GCTAGGCCCTGGTTATATTAAAGTAAGGGATGTGAGCTTGGAAATTCTTTCATAGAATCAATTTTTTACTAGTTTGATATCTGTACAGAATTAATAAACAGCCACTTTGCTTCATCAAAAGAAATTTCAATTACAAGTTTATAGCTTTGAGGTGCTATGTCATCTGGTATAGTAAAACTGAAATTTGCGCAATCTTGAGTAGTGAGATTCCCACAGTCATTACTTATTATATCAAGGGCTGTGATGTTATTATTCGCAATTACATCCTCTGTCTCAGAATCGCCAACCAAATAGATCTTGGTTAACATTGGAGCCAGATTCGTACCGCAATTATCGTTACTATCACATTCTAATTTTAGAGATGAACCATTTATTTTCTTGTCTAATATCATGTTCTCAACGGATTTTGCCTGAAGATTTTTTTCAATTACAGTTTCATCCCCATAATCAATCGAAAAGTCGGGATCTAATTTGTATTCACCTCTATCGGTAATGATTTTAGCGATAGGTATGTTATCGAATGGAACAGCGGCAAACTGAATGGCGTAAACACGACCAAACTGCATCGCTAGCGTGTTTGTTGTTAAAATGAAAATGATTCCAAATAATAAAACATACAAACTTGTTGTTGTCATCCATGTAACATAAGGGAGTACTTAAATAAACCTTATGAGGGTTGCAACCTGCCCAGAAATTAAGAGAAGTAAAGAAATTTTACACAAAATATGACTAGAACCAAATGTTAAATTTAATGCCTCTCTACAAATAAATCGTAAGTCACCCAATAACCTTTACATTAGACTGTGTAACTGCGTCTGTGATTTATGAATTAACTGTAGTGGGGAATGAATCTATTATTAAAACAGGTTGTCCTAAATTCCTTGGTAGGTCAGCAGATGTAAGTGTATTATTAAGAAGAGTAAAGTTGTAACTAAGTCTATTTTCATCTCGGTCATAAAGTGGATTAAGCAACTCCACTTGTCCAATAGATTTAGGAATTCTTATTATAATCGGCCTGTTAAAGACAGGTTGGCATTCTTTTCACTTTTCCAGATTAGAGAACCATTTACCTGATATTCTTTCCCTAAGGCGTCATCTCCTATATAAAACTGAATTGTGCCATCTAGTGCTTCTTGTGATGCCACATGTTTCTCTTCATCAGGAATGATGCTACTAAAATAACCATAAATTTGAAATATTTTCGAATCACCTTCGTCTGTGACCTTCAAAAGACCATGTAACATCCGTCCACTTGAATTGTCCAGGCGAAATCCTTCTTTATTCTCAGTTGTGAATGAATAGTTACAGTTACCTGTCGGACATAGATCGCTGCGGTTTGATATTCCGATATCAAAATTTTGAACATCATAATAGATGAGATTTGGATCGGAGGTGCCTTCGTGGTCTTCAATTATCGATGCATTAATTGAAATACGACCAGCGGAAATATCGGCTAAATCCATTTGACCGTTTAACTCAACTGACAGATTAGATAAGAAGATGACTACGAACGAAAATAAACAGGATATGATAAGAGCAGGGAACTTCTTGTGCTGTATGGTGCGGTTTGGTATCAACCACCTCTCATATGAACAAGATACTATTATCTATTGCTTCAGTTTTTTCTAAATCTTAAAAGGATAAGACAGTTCTAGTCCAACATAATTTAGTGGCACGCCTTTGGAAAACCCATGCTTACCAGAACACATTGAGTATCATCCATATTTCATTGAAATGATAACTTGTAGTTTTTGATCATAATCACCTGTGTCGTTGAATAAACCAAGGACTTGAATTACTGGCCGCAATAATATTCATTTTCCTCGACGTCCTGCTGTGAAGAGAGATTTCGTGTTGGCAAGAATAGTTTAATTGAAGATGATAATAATCGACAATATCATAATCAATAGAATGCCAAATCCAATCATAGCCATAATCTTTAACCTTTCAAAGGTTAATCTCATTACCATTTTAGTGCATTAAAGGTAATAATTATTTGTGACGGTTAAAAGCGTAATTTTCTGAGGTTTTGGTACAGTGGAATCATAAAGGACTAATGCATCTATTATTTTTATTCTTTGGTTAAACATATGGCAAGTACATTTTAGACAATAAGCATATCTTTCTTTGTTATAGACATGATATTTTCTGTATGATGACATTGAATACATCTGTCAGAATTTTTGTCCATTGAACTCTTGTTTCCACTCGCTTTAACCTTTTATATTCAAGTCAAATTACAATCCCTATATTCTTTTGTTAGCAACAATTAGGTATTGTGATGCTTTATCATATGAAATGGTAACAAATTGATTTAGAGCATAGGAAAATACAGGATCATAATATTCGACGGTTAATAATTTCCAAACCAAATAAATATAAAAACTTAAGATGAATTTGCAGTTTTGATCTTATCAAGATGGAAGTAAAAAGACAAAATTAATCGTATTATTCATTCATATTACGGAAAGTATGATCTAATCTTAACAATGAGTTATAGTGGAAACAACGATAGTGGTCGTGAAGGTCGACGGAGTTTTGGCACAGGACCAAAACCAGTCGAAATGGGAAAGGAATACGAAGTTGATATATCAGAAATAAGTAGGAGAGGCGACGGAATTGCTAGAGTCCAAGGATTTGTAATTTTCGTTGCAGGTGCAAAGGCCGGACAGAAGACAAAGATAAGAATTACCAGTGTTGGAGATCGATTTGCAAAAGGAGAAGTCGTTTAAATAGAAAGGATTGCCTCTAAAATATACATAGTCGGTACTTATCTTTAACCGATTCTAATGTTAGGACTATTCTGTTAAATTACGCTTTACATCATTCGTTGTTATATTTTGAGGTATAAACCCAGTAACGCTTTTAGAAATAGTTCGTCTTCGAAATAGAAAGAAATCATGTCATAAAGGATAACGATTGGGCATAAGTTTAGATACAAGAAAAATGTGGTTCTGAGTAAAAAACACAAAAATCAAAGCCATCAACTTCACCTATTAAACTTTGTTGTGTATCTTGATCCAATGGGTGAAAAGGAAGATAATAACAGGAACTATAAAAGACGTGGGATTTATATTAAAATATGTGGTGCTCAAATGTGAAAATTCTAGTTCTATCTTCAGGTAGGCAAGGTAGAGTCATTCACGAGGTAAGATCACCTTGAGAAAACCTAAACCCACGATAAGGGCAATCGTATATCCGGAAGAGAAATTAAAGTTCATCGGCAAAAAATTAGCGAATCCTAGATTGTCCGAATATCGGAAAAAGGAGTATATTAGGCGTTATGTAGGTGAGCATTGTGCCATATGTCATGAAGTACCTACAAAGATTGTATATTATGATATGGGGGGAATCTCATTGGTTGAAAAATACTGTGACAAGTGTATAGAAAAGATAAAGATTGCTTGACGTACGATCGAGTTAATGGCTGGTCCTCTTCAACAAAACATAAAATAAAACAGTTACTATCGAAGTAATAAATATGATATTGTAGATAGAATAGAATGGACGCCAATGTAATTGACAGGATCAAGAAATTTTTATACGAAAATGGATATTCTGCAGGGAAAGGTGATATTGATTGGATATTAGACCAAATGTGTGAAGAATTGGAATACCAGGCTGAGGAAAATGGAGGTGTTGTACAGAGACAGCTCATATGTGAGGTAATAACAAGGGCAAAAGAAGTTAAGATAATATCAGAGCTTCCGGGTGTTTCTAAGGAAAGAATCAAAATGAATGTCTATAATAAGGAACTAGAGATAGATGCAGAGAGTGAGAAAAGAAGATATTATGAAATCATTAATTTACCTATTGAAGTAAATACTAAACGATTGAGATCGACTATTATAAACGGAATGCTCGAGGTAACCTTCGAAAAAAACGCTAAATAAATTGGCTAAAACAAACGAATAAAATATTCAAAAATAAAAATTTAAATTTAAACTAGGTTTAATTCTCTATCACCAGAACGTGAACCTATGAAAGAAGAAATTGACATTTTAATGAAGTGGGGTGCCTGATTGAAAAGTACGAATCTTATCTGCATGCATGGATTTTAATGAACAAGAACAAATTACGATATAAATTCGATACCATAAATAAGTACTATATGAAAAGATAGTTAACCGTCACAAATCGATACACTGTCTTTTTACCTTTTTCTTAATTAGGATTCGCACATTTTAATTAGGGACAGAGGTACCAGATTTAGTATACCTCCATTTTAGAAATAAGAGGAAAAGGTTCAGCGATACACCAATTGCATTTGCTACGACAATTATTATATCTCCCTTTAGTATCCCGTAAGATACCCATAGTGAAAGTCCACCTATAAGGGAAATTATAAGCCATTTGGATACGTCGTCAGTTTTTTTCGACTTAAGAGATTTCCTGATCTGGGGAACTGTACTCCATAAACTGAAAAACATGGCAAGGATTCCCACCAAAAAAATTAAATATTCATTTGTTACCATGGAAAGACTTGGATCTTGAACCCAATACCTTAATTTAAGTATACCAAATGTTTTTAATTTACCCTAATTTATTTGGGTCAGATTCGGTACAACCACACTATAAATAATCTGTGACCTTTAGATTTTTACTAAGATTTACTATGCTTTTTGCCTCATTTATGCATGACATCCTTGATTTGATTTTCGAAAATTCCCGCAAGAATTCAATCTCCCCTTTTAGAAATCCTATTCTGGAATCGTACAGCTGATTAAAAACAATTTTTTGATTTATTCGTTCTAATTTCGTCAGCCTGTGATAAAGTCTGTCAGCCTCTTCCAATATCCCATTGTCATGCAGAATATTTACAAAACTTCTCTTTGGTAAATTTAGCATTCCATCATTTACAAATCTGTCAAACACGGATAGGACTCTAAAATAATTTTCTCGTCCCGTATAGCCTACAATAGTTGCAGGAAGCAAACGCAGAAACCTGAGAGATTTTTTGTTAACATGTTTTTCATCTAGAACTACGATGGACCTTCCAAATGTCAGAATTGCATTAATTATCTGATTTGGTAGACGTGCGTCCAATGTATCAGAGTTTGATTTAAGCTCAATCGGGTAGAACGATATAGAATCAATACTACACTTTTCGCTTTTAGCAAACTCCGTCAATTGGCCTGTCCGCATGAGTACATTGTTGTAAAAATCGTTTGCTCCACCAAACTCAGATTGCTTTTTGGTTCGAGAGAGCACTGCTATTACCAGATCAAACTGACCAAAGTAAGCTTCATTCTTTATTCTTATTTCGTCTTCGGGATTGGCAAAGGATATTGAATCGCCATTATTATTTAAAATACGACCCGACTCCAGGGAGCTAACGAACAAATCCTTTAGCTTGGTTTCGTTCAATGACTTACCGCCTTGCTAAGATAGTACGAAGTAAAATATGTACATGCATGGACAATATTATTTGCCTTTTGAGTTGTAGATACTTGAGTAACATGGAATTAAAATGCTGGTTGTATGGACAGCCATAATTGGTGATGCTGGTTTGTATTTAGTTTCCTTTTTGTTAATTAGAATATTCGGAGAATTCCTTTTTAAATACCACCAGTAATGTAAAATTGGAATTAAAAATGAATATAGAAGTCAAAAGGAAAACATTTTCCAAAATTCTTGTTGCCATACACGAATCTAGTAAATCGGCAGATAAAGCGGTGGATTATGCAACCAGAATTGCTCAAGACTATAACGCAATATTGGTGGTCCTTTATGTAGTTCGTACACAGTCCAATTTGGACACCGTAAACCTTCCAAGCCATGTAATTCATTTCAAGAAGCAAGCAGAAACATATCTTGGCAAGATTTCTGAAAAAATATACAAACACAGTGATACAGAAGATATAGTAAAAATTAAAACCGAAATTATTGCCTCAATCAAAATTTCTGACGCAATTGTAAGTTACGCCAAGGATAAGCACATAGATTTAATTGTAGTAGTTCCAAGAGGGAGATCCAAACTTAGGAGCTTTGTGCTCGGCAGTGTTACCTCCGATGTAGTAAGGCTTGCTCATTGTCCGGTTCTAACTGTGCGATAGATAGAATATAAAACACACTCTAAATTAATCTATAGAAAATAAGGCAGAATTATTAGTACAATACTTGGTAATGTCATCTTTTTGAATTTGACTTACTCACGCCCACAGATTTAGGGACCATAGTTGAACTTAGAATAGAACCCATTTTTACCAGACGAGTCCCATTCAAAACCAAGATCCCTATAGGTATTTTTGCTTGAGCGAGCTATGATGGGATCATATCCGGGTGCTACGGTAAATGAAGGATTTGTTACCAAACTATCAATATCAGTATTGTTACCCTTTATTGCTTCAATCTCTAATTCCATGAATTCTGGGATGCGTAGCCTGCGACGTCTTCCTTGCATTTCAAAGGTTATAGGAGCAGTCTTTATCCCTAGGACCTCACCTATGAGATTAGCTGCTGCAGCGAAGAACCCGCCTGATTGGCCTGAAAATATTTTGGATAAAGCATCAACCTGCTCTTCACTAGAACGTTTGTCTATATAGAAAGCTGCCTTCATTTTGGGTCCGGTGAACATATTGCCAGGAGCCACGAATACTGCGACTACATTTAATCCTTCAAGTTGGATACTATCATAATGACCTTTTTCTATATGCCAGGCAACAACTACATTGCAGTGCCCCTTATCAGGATCTTGTAGAAATATGCATGGACAAATTGAGTCACAGTTGCAGCCTTCAAAGTAGTCGCCCTCAAGTCTCCAATTTTGGGAGTTGCTCATAGTCATTTAATATCTATCATCAACAATGAGTTTTTAGATATAAGGCTTGTCTTATCGTTCCTTTTTTCCAAATTATAGCCGAGACAAACTTCTATTTCTTTTAAGGACAAGATTCTTACTCAAGTTTCTGAATATTTCCTGGTGCTCAGAATTGGCGAAGCATAACAAACTTAAGTGCCAAACTTGATTTTATCTTCGAATGCCTCACAATAATAGTAAAATCAACGAACTTGAAGATAGGATTAAGAATCTTCTCTTGGGTAATCCAGATCTCGCCCAACAGCTTATTGATAACATCCTAGATAGTGGATTGTTTGCAGTAAATAAACAGAAATCTGATTTAATAACTGCTACTGAATGTTTGCTAGTTACCAAAGCACTACAAGACTTGAGTAATAATGCACAAAAGTCATCTTTCCAAACAATGTAAAGTTCAGATTAACTTCTCTGCAAAAATGACGAACTTATTCTACTATAAATTAATTTTCCTATAGGCAGATCTATTTTCAGATTAATCGGTTACCATCCTGCTATATCCTTTTGACCAATAACTCTGATCGGCCTGATTTTTATCAATAGTTCTCCTCCTGCACTATTTCTCCTGCCATAAATTTGGGACTTTTCTTGACCAACATACCTTGCGGCAATTAGCTTGGCCCATTTAAAAACTTCGTTTGGGTCATTACTAATTATTTCAGCTATACCATCAATAGTGACAAACGAAAAAAGTGGAACTTGATCATCAACACATAAACGTACGCGATTGTCACGGGCAATATTTTTTGCCTTTACTGATTTGTCTCCGGTATTAAAAATAACATTTTCCTCTTCATCCAGGGTATACCATATTGGCACAACATGTGATGTCCCGTTCTTGTTTATCGTTCCTAATTTACCAGTAAAAGTTCCTTGCAAGAGAAAATTTTTGATTTCATCTTTAGTCATTTCAGGCATTATTATTACAAGATAAATTTAAGTAATTTATTCCATACTATAACTAAGACCGATACCAAAATAATTCCTTCCGAAATATAATATATGAATCACATTACAAAAAGGACAAAATAGGAACTACTTGTAAAGGTAAACTTTCTAGATCTCATAATTTTAGAACTTGAGATGGCTTATATGGGATAAGCGAGTCGGAGGCTGTGTAATCCTATCATATGGGAGGGTAGTGGTAGGGTTCTAGATTCTTGCTAATATCACCCTTGATCAATAGAGACTGCAATTTTGAAGTAATTCTATTATAGTTTGTTCTTAATAATCACTTCATGGCTGAAAAATCCGAAAATGAAGTAAAAGAAGGCGAGATGGAAGAAATCAAAGACGAGGTCCACGAATTACAAGATGCCGAACAAGATGAGGAAGATGAGGAAGATGAGGAGGAGTCATGATGGATGAACTAGAAGTCGCCATAGTTTGTAGTTTCAATTTCTAAGAGAAACAAAAGATTTAATGATCTGTTCTTAATTTTAAATCCTATTTTTTAACCGTTAACATGATCTGGGTCGACAGTACACTTTTTAGGCATTCTAAATTACTCAGAATAATACTTTCAGCAGAAATTGTAGTAATTGAAATTTGGATTCCAGCTATCAGTGCTGTATTTGGTATCGTATCGGTTATTTTGCACTGTTTATGTGTCAAATATTTAATGCTAGAAAATTTGTGAAATGATTTAATGAAACCGTTCCGAGATATATTAGGAGAAAGAACAGTCGGTAGATATATTTCTAATTTTTACGATGGGCATGATTTTGGAATTTATCTAAATCCTTGGAATGGGAGGCATTAAGTTTCATGTTACCTAAAACTATTTATCATAGCATTCGTACACTCGTGATAGCAAAAGAAGATGGAAAAAAATCGCCCTTCTGGTGTTACCATAGTGGCCGTACTAGCTATAGTTAGCGGAATTATCCTTATAGTTGGAGCTGTTTTTACTATATATCTTGTTCCCGGCATAATAACTTTACAACTCACTAGCGATATGTCTAACCTTACAAGTACAAATCAGTTAAGTCCTGAATTCGGTCCCACCCTAACTAGAGCAATAATAAATATAGTCTATATCGTTTCATCTGCCGCAATCGCGCTAGGAATTGCGTGGTTTGGGTTAGCTTGGGGCTTGTTTACTGGTAAAGGTTGGTCCTGGTTGATCACTGTAATTCTTGCTATAATATCTGTAGTATTTAGTATTGTGGCAATAATGGGTGCTAACATAACAAGCATTCCTACATTAATTATTAGTGGAATAATCCTTTACTACATGTACAGACCGCAAGTAAAGTCATACTTTGGGAGAGTTAAAATATCCAAATAGGTTCTTGCTACGACAAATTCTGATATTTCTATTAAAATTAAAACCCCACAACATCCATAATTTCAGCAAGTATGGGAATTTAATTTATATTGGTAATTTCTTGAGACTATTCAGGATTCTGACTCGTCTCTTGAATGTCGCCTTTGTATCCGATACTTAATTGTAGATTTATGATTGCCAAGCATCTGATTATACTCCATCATATCGCCTTTCTTTGTCATCCCATTCTTCTCTAAAACTCGTATCGAAGCTTTGTTTTCAGAATACACATATGCCCACACTTCTTCTAATCCTAGAACAGAGAACGCAAAATTGATAACTAAGGAAACAGACTCAGTTCCTATACCTTTTCCCCAGTATCGTTCTCCAATCCAGTACCCTAAATTTCCTTTCTTCTTGGCAATATCTAAATCCTTTAGACCTATTATCCCAACTAAACGAATAGGATCATTAGCATTATTCTTGTACTCTATCGCAAAATTTAGACCCTTGAGTGACGTGAAATCTTTATGACTTGAATCGATAAAATTTAGAGCATCTTCTAGAGTGTACGGAAAGGGGACTTTCCATAAAGATTTGGATACATTATGAGTTACTAACTGACTAATATCCTTGGCGTCATCAAGTGAGAGTTTTCTCAATTTAACTAATAAGCCGTTTATTTCAGGAAAGTAGCTATAGGTTGATCCAGTCATAGTTTCTTGAAAACTCAAAAAGTAATATTAACTATAAAATATTGTTATGTAACGTACAAAAATAATCTCATTTCGGTTGATTCAATGCGTAATTAAAATTACTTCTTGATCTTGGTAGGGAATTGTCAACTTCATGCCATTACTTTATCAAGTCCAATTGCACATGCGTCGGATAATAAATAATCTATTATTTCTTGCAAATCAACCGTGGCAAGACAGCAAACCTTATCTGCAGCACCGTAATATACGAATAACCTGTTGTCCAAAACACAGGCTCCGCTAGGAAATACGACATTGTTGACATCACCTTTTAACTCATAGTCTTCTTTTGGAGCAAGTAGCGGGCTTTTTGTTCTTCCCAGGATTTTTTTTGGTTCTTTTAAATCTAGTAAAAAGGCCCCAGCACTGTAAACATGCTCCGAACTAACTCCATGATAAATTACAAGCCATCCCTTTTTTGTCCTAATGGGCGGGACACCAGTTCCTACCTTTAACGCCTCCCAACTCTGTTCCGGTTTAATGAGCAGCGAGTGCTTCACAAAATTGGTGACCGAATCACCTTCTGCGATCCATATGCTGGGTCTATCTGTATTGTATTCTGGACCTATCCAACTGCTTGGCCTGTGAAGTATCATGTATTTTCCAAGTTCACAATCGCCATCAGATTTTGGAAAAAGAACAACATCTTTATCTTGTGATCCCTCGACGGTTATTATGCCAAGTTTTTCATAGTTAAAAAAATCATTTGTCCTTGCAAGTGCTGATGATACTGAAGGATTATTTCTGACGTAATTTGAGAGTACAACATACGTTACATAGTTTTCACCATCAATAATCGTTAAACGGGGATCTTCAATACCAAAACTTTCGTATTCCATCTCTGGATACATCGATGGTTCCTTACGTCTTATGAAAGACAGGCCATCATTACTT
Organism: Thermoproteota archaeon; assembly: GCA_030774295.1. GTDB lineage: Archaea > Thermoproteota > Nitrososphaeria > Nitrososphaerales > Nitrososphaeraceae > TA-21. Next base: position 6,976 of record JALYLJ010000239.1, on the reverse strand, counting down.
GAGGCATAACCAATCCTGGATACATAATCCTCGTATTCTCCAATTGCTCTGTAGAGCATGTGTATATTTTTACCATCATTGAGAACCGAGCAATTAAACACTGCCTTTGATTCCCACCAATTTGATGGATCAGGAACCATAATCGGATTAATTTTGGCTCTTTTTAATTGAAGCATTTGATTCTTAAATCCTAACTACCTAGTAGTTTTTCGCTATAAATATTATATGTATCTAATTTGAAAATTCCATAACATCCTGAGAATTGGTTATAAGATTATCTAATTCTGATAATTAGTATCGATTGTTATCTTCTCAATTAATTGGGTGTCTAAGGGTATACAGATGACCATTCAATCCTGTTATGGTTTACGTGTCACGAAACAGGAAAACCTTACCTGAGCAGCAAGACAAGGTAATAAATGTTAAATATTGTGACGTTGATAAATGATATGATGTAAAGTGACTAAAAAGGTCGCTGATTCATGTGAGCATATGGATAAAGTTAATCAAGATTTAAAGGGAAATACTAAAGGATGTGAAGAATGCGAGAAAATCGGATCTGATTGGGTTCACTTACGCCTATGCCTGACGTGTGGTCATGTTGGTTGCTGTGATTCTTCTGTAAATAAACATGGAACAAAGCATTTTAATTCTACAGGTCATCCAATCATAAGATCCTTTGAACCCGGTGAAAAGTGGAAGTGGTGTTATGTTGATGAACTTTTTATCAGATAGCAAACTTATCACTCAGAGTAACCAATTGCGGACATTCTGGCGCTGAAGCCAAAAATTATGGGGTGCTAATGTGAAACCAATTATTAAACCACTACCCAACGGCCCGTATTATCTGATAAACGATCTCCAGCCAAAAATTGTCAATAATCTTTTAAATTCTAAAGGAGAGCCTCTAGGTACAATTGCAGGAGTAGCATTATGTCGCTGTGGGGAATCAAAGAACAAACCATTTTGCGATGGCACACATAGTATAATAGGATTTTCAAGTAAGAATATGACTGCAGACAAGAACGATAATCCCGATAGGATCGTTATTAAGAATATAAGGCGTGACTATCCTGGAAAAGAGATTACAATCCATGATAACAGAAAAATTTGCTCCCATGCAGCAGAGTGTGTTAATAATCTTTCTTCTGTGTTTAAATTAGGATCCAGACCTTGGATCGACCCTGACGGTGCCAAAATGGACGATATAATAAACACTGTGAGAAAATGTCCGTCTGGCGCATTAAGTTACTCCATTGATGGCCTTGAATACAGAGATCCGAAGGAACAAAGAAATCCTACTGTTAAGGTGTTAAAAAACGGACCTTACCATATTACAGGAGGAATTGAACTATTTGGTGAAGATATTCAATTTGGGCAAGGAGCGTCGAAAGAACATTATGCTCTCTGTCGTTGTGGGGCTTCTGAGAATAAGCCATTCTGTGATGGCGCTCATAGAAAGGTAAACTTTGAAGATGGATGAGAAAAGTAAAAACAGATTTTTATTGTTTTTAATTTCGTTTTTATAGATTTTGAATTCTTTATAGTTTAGCTATCAACAATCTCTTCTATTGTTTCTTCCTTACCGTCACGTCTATGCCTGCCTAGTTGTTCAACACAGATAGTAAAACCGACATGTGCGCAATCATCAGATCTACAATAGTTACAATATGGTATACCCGATGATAACTTTACCTCAACTTCCTTTGCTAAGGATGTGTCATAAAGCACTGTGTGCTCATCATTAACAAATTTAATTAATACAAGCGCGTTATCTGATTTAAGGGATTTCTTATCAGACGACCCCATCCACTGCATGAATGCTTCTGTCCCATCTTCTATTGTCTCACACCTGTGTAACTGCTTATTGTCGTCAGGCGGTTCATTAGGGTCGGTACTTTGATCTTCACTTGAACTATGAGGATTTTTTTTCAAATGTATTGCCTTTTTTCTGTTCTATTATGAGACATTTATTGTATTTTAATATATTGTCCATATGACCATGAGATTTAGCCTCAAGGCATCATAACGAAATTGGAACTTTTGGGTATTCAGGGAGAATGATTGCATACCTGAGTTGATTTTCACAATTAAGAGAATAAATTGGTGAGATTATTATTTGTCCGTACTAAATTAAAAGCAACTTTATGAAGGTAAGTGTCTATTTCTGCAGGGAACCTGATGTTCAAGCCGGAATACTAAGAGACAATAGACTGAGCCGACAGGCACTTGATACTATATATGATCTAGTCTGGGAATGCGAATTCAAGAACATTCTCAATGTTGGGAGGATTTGGCTTAAATTTAATGTAGAGGAACAAAAACCATTTGGAATAGCCCTGAGAAAAAAGCGGAGTCATAGCAAGATTGCTCCGGGAGATATCATACAGATGGCTGAAGATTTTTTCCTAGTTCAGGACATTGGTGCTAAAAAAATAAAGATAATTGATTAATTTATTTCTAAAAATTCAAAAAAATTGTTTGCAAGTAGAGTTTTTCTTAGCTGGGTCCAGATAGTGATAAGCTGGGATCGTATTTGTATCCACCCGCCAGAGCCGATGAAGAAAAGTCAACATATAGCACTTGTTCTGCGGTATTGAAAGAAGTGCCCATAGTTCCAGTACCCCTCCACTTTGATCATCATGATATAAACATTCAATTTGGCAGTAGAGTTAAAACCATTAATTTTGTATCTCGTAATAATAATTTAGTAAAATAGGACAGACAAATTGATAGGGATGATTAGAAAGTATTACGAAAGAAACTCAATTTTGTAATTAATTTCTGAGCCAACCTATCATACCTAAGAGGTAATACCATTTTACATCTGTTCTTTGAGAGCATTAATATGGCTTGTCCATAATATATGAAATAGTGATAAAAGCCAAATGCGGTCACGTAGTGGAAAAAAAATACATAGATGTACACGACGGACTGTGTAGAAAATGTCATTCTAATTTTTCGTTTATACTAGATATAGTTTCAAAAGGAGGCGACGATGCGTTGGTCCAGTACTGGTATGGTATGATACTAACCAATTTATCTGGAGTAAACAAACAGGAATCTACTTGTCTTATTGAGCACCTCATTGAATATTATAGAAGGCAGTTAGTCATGGTTCCATCAAAGGAGAGGTATATAAAAAAGATGTTGTATATGTTAAATTCTTTGCGGGAACCAACAGATATTGAAAAATTAAGATAAGCGTCTGGCAGATTCCACAGCAGGCATTTGAATTTTGTGCATTTTGCTTTCTATAGACACTTTGATACGTGACCAATCACAGTAACTGCAAATTCAATTCATGTCATGTTTCCAAACATATTGATCTGTCTCCAAGTTTGATTTTGTCACAGACCATATATCGTAGTTAGCATTTATTCTGTCCCCAGCATCATTAAGAACGATATTACCAGAAATACCATCATGGAGAATTGTAGTAGTAATGATTATTTTTTTAAGATTGTCAACATCAATTTCATCTGTCATGTTATTGGCTATCTTTTCCAAACTCAATGCTGCAATCCAGAAAGTATCATATGCAATTGTAGGATAGGTCAGAGAAGTAGATCCATGTAATTTTTTTTCGATTACAGCACCTAAAGTCTCTGCTGTTTTACTACTCAAATCGACATGAAATAAAGGATTTGAGAAATTTGTCATCTGCGCAAAAAAAGCTGCATCATGATTTCTAATTATCTGTAAATTTTGCGCTGAGGCATCACTTCCATACCATTTTACTTTGTGTAATATTTGGTGTTCATTTGATTGAATTAATATTGGTGTGACCTCATCAAAAGATGCCAGGTAAACACCCACCTTCCCGGGAGCAAAACTTTGGGTTGTGTTCTCAACAATATAACTTAATTTTTTGAGGTATTGATTCCACATTATAAAATTAATTCTGTGTAATCTTGATGCAAATTCTCCTGCGTGAGGATGGTATTGTACTCCAACCAGAACAACTCTACCCTTTCTTTCAAAGTTCTCCTTCATTGACTTGACCAATTCGTTACCAAAAGTATCAGCACGCCATATTGGAACTACTACTTGTATTCCATCATCCCACATTTTATTTGATATAAATTCTGCCTGATTTGTATCATCAGGAACAAATCTGAATAGATTATCGCCAGATATTGATAGTGCAGGAGAAGTACTAGAAGGACTTAATAAGATAACATCATTTTGAACTGCATAGTCTTTTACGGCCATTACTGCAGCACTTGTGGCAGGACCTACAACAATCTTTACACCGGAATCTGTTAATCTTTTAATTGCTTTAACAGTTTCAACAGGATCCGTTTTGGAATTTTCAACAAGTAATTTAACTCGTATGGAAGAATTCTTATTGTCAAGGTAATCATTTACATCCTTTTCTGCCTCCTGTACCGCAATCTTAATTGATTTCCCTCCCGATGACCAAGCACCTGTCAAAGAAGTTATTAAACCAATAGGCACTTCGTTATACTTGCTCGGAACTTTCATTTCAAAATTTGCTTTTGTTGGAGAAGATTCAACATAGTCACTATGGTCGAAGCCAATTGACGAGTATATTGCAATTGAGGTTACCATGATTAGAATCAATACGCAACTGATGACAACAGTTTTTTTCCTTTTGTTAAAGTTGTATTTTATTGAATAGTATAGCGTATGATGATTTGACTTATTTGCGAGCCCGATATACCACAACAGACCACCGGCAATCATAATGTAGTGTGCAGAAAGTAACAATGCCGAAATCCAGAGCTGTTCTACAAATTCAGTAAGAACGATTATTGCAAACCAACTGTCCCAAGAACAATAACAAGGAAGCCTATTAATTCACAACTCCATGCTATTTCGTGTCTTTTCTCTTTTTCTTTTTCGTTCTTTAATCCATACAAAATTATTATGGCCATAAATGATAAGATTGAGTTAAAGACTGGATATACTATGGTTACGGCAAACATTAGCTGACCCCTAGCCGTGGACAGTACAGAAAGATCAAGTGTGAGAGTGAAAATATATGTTAAAAAAACCGTGATGATGGCCGCTACGATACCTATAAATTTTTTACCTGGTTTGTTTGTCAAGTATTTGTACTCTATTAATAGACGTATCGTCAAAATTGAATATGCAGAGAACAGTAATAAATCGGCTAAAGAGGGTACTGGTGCCATTAGATGCAAGAATACTTCGTAATAAGCCCAGACAATATTGGCAAGAAACCATAGAACGAGACCTACAACAAGTAACATATTTGCCTTAAGATTATTGTTACTATTCTTCTCTTTTATAGTAACATATATTGCCAAGCTGGCTGCAATAGATGAATTGATATTGAGCACCAAATTAGCAAAGTACAACTTTTCCTCCTGTTCTGCAAAAATAATCAAGGAGTCGCCAATCAAAATTGCCAAAATTATCAGAACGTAAAGTTCTCTAGGTCTCAAGTTCCCTTGTTTTTAGTTGTTCACAAGGATATAAAATTTTGGCAAGTACAATGATGATAAAACTATGAATTAAACAATCATTGCTCAATAACTTCGTTACAATACAACTCATATCCACCTAGCCTTACAGAATACTGGTCAAACGACTATACATAATTCCAATTGTAATATCATGCTGAAAATCTAAAACGGTACTAATGAACTGTTTCTATCGCTTTTTCAGTAACTTTACGACACTTGCATGCTATCACCTTGTAGTTTACATAGATGCAAAATCATAATCATAATCGACGATTTAAATGGATTATTTGCTACTGTAGCTAGTGTGGTTCTTAGTAGGAAGCTTTATCAAGGATTTTAGATTTTTTCTAGTTTACATGACCATATTATCGTCTGACTGAGTATTCATAGGAATCATACCATCATATAATATTATTAACCCCATACTGCTCAATATTCCTAATATAATGAGGAAGATTCCAACACACCTTGCAATCCAAATACCCCTAGGCCAAATTTTTTCTCCAAAAATTATTGCGGCAAATACACCCATCCATGTGATATTCATCCATCCCAGCGACACCATGATTAGAAAATAAGGCCAACAGCACCCTAGGCAATAAAGTCCATGGTATACTCCCATTTTGATTGCACCTGTTATTCCATTGTTCCATCTGCGCATGAAAAATGACAGTGGAGATTCACAATATCCAATACATGTGTTCTTTAAAGATGTAAACTGATATATTCCTGACACAATTAGAATACTGCCAAATATGATACCAAGGCTTTTAGCATCTTGAAACATAACGATACTATTCATAGGAATGGACCAAGCCAAAAGTAACGCCAATCCCGTTATGGACCAGATCGCGAGATACATCCCAACAAAAAGTCCGACTTTAAATGTAGATAGTTTTGGTTGAAGAGTTTCTGTTGACGAATTTGAATCTGACTGTTTATTTGTAAGGAGCTTACTATAAAGTAAAACCATTGGTACTATTGCGGGAAACATCATAGCTGCCATTCCAAAAGTCCAACTTACAATAAATAGGACTATCAATAGTGGATTATAGCTTATCATGATGTTCATCATTTCTGGTTGATTTATGGATAGGAACCAAGAAACTCCAGAAATAGTGATAAGTGAAACTAGGATGATTTTTTGCAGGTTATTCATTATCAATCTACACTAGACAAAGATTAGAATAAATTTGATCCTATCAAACTACATTACAACTACTAGCCAGAATCCTTATTTTTTAACGACGTTTGGTAGCTTTTTGAACCCTAAAACATGAAATATAGCACTACATTTCAGGAGTGAAGCAAACCGCCTTGTTGAGAAACAAAGATCATAATGTGGGTTTATATGGCTTTTAATACCAATTAATACCAAGATATATATAGTATTGTGTGCAGATCATATTATATGTCATCAAGCAAGGAAAAAAGTAGAGAAATCTTCAACATCACTTTGGACGAAACAAGATCCACTGTTAAAAGAACGACGGATGAGGCAATAAAGGAGATTCCGAGGT
>JALYLJ010000238.1 GCA_030774295.1 Thermoproteota archaeon | reverse complement strand
CTAGTAAGTTGTGGATATCGTAGAAATTATTATCATAAATCATGTGCAAGGAAGTTACATATTATCTAAGACAAGAGTCTTTTCTTAAGCTAGACGTATGCGTTCCCTATCAATATAACGGGCTTGTAGAGAAAAAGGCCTATAAATTCTACTTTTCTACTTCTTTTTCTATTAATGAAACTGGCGGAGAATGGAACGGACAGTAATTTGTATTAGTGTCATATTCTTTGTTACATTTGGGACATACCTTGATTCTTGATATATATTCTCCTTCCCAATCGATTTCGCTTCCACATCTATGACATACAAGAGGTCTTTGTTCGTTCTTATGAAATATTATTAATGTCCCACAATCGGGATTACCACAAAGATATGTACGTTTACCCAAAGATTGTTCAAGTCCATTAACTATGGAATCTAACATCTTAACCAGTGGATTATCAATATCGGCTGAAGGTCTTTTGATTGGTTTATATCGTCCTAATCCATCTTTGATCTTGGCATCATCAGGCTTTGAATTGCTATTCTCCATATACTATTATGAAAACTATCTCTTGAATATAAGGATGAGTATCAAGATCAAAGTGAAGTTGGAAGAATTAAAATCCTATATGTTTCCTATGTCCTGACTCTTATTTATTAACTCTACACAGTAATAATATTCCATACTCATAAATTGAAACGCTTATGCCCCCACTGAAGGTGAAGAAACAAATTCGTCTGCTTGTTGTGCTCCCTTATAATGTTAATTATGGTTTTCACATAATAATTATTTCCTCATATTGACCCGGAATATCTCAGATATACATCTGCTTGATTCTTGGTTCCAAGAATAATGATTGAACGTTGGTGGTAATTCCTTTAATGCATGATGTTCTTGCTTGTCTTTTAACTATGTTATTTGTAGCATTAACGATAAGTAATGATAACGGACCGTCCAATACCAGTAATGTTTGCTCAAACACATCGGATGACCATATCAGACACTACTTTGGAACTTACTGATGTTCAGAAAAAAAGCACTTTTTCGGGAATAGGACAAATAAATTCCTTGGTGATCAGTTCCTCCCTAAGATGGAACAGCAACTCAAAGAATGAAATTCAAAAAGTCTGGACCAATTGACGTTTCAGTGCAAGTAAAGTGAGTACGGGGGGGAGAATATGGGAGACTTCGCAGAAGGCGCGGATTTCAAGTTGGTTGTGGTAGACGTGGGTCAGAATATCACTTAATAATTTAAGAACATGAAGTTAAATGAAGTCATTAGTTAATTTCTGGTATGCTTTGCCGTATTTGATAATTCATTATGTGTATGGAATATTATTACTACCTTCTTGAACTATCTACTGCATCCATGATTACTTGCGTGGCATGCATTCCAAACTTTGTCTTACAATAGTTTTCATTTCTCAGTTTTGAATCAAGTGTATTTTTCTTTATTAACTCTGATACCCTATTTACAGCGGCAAGATAATTCATTCCTGATACCCAACTAAGTATGATCGTACATTTATCACAAACATCAACTTTAGCATTGATTCCATATATTTCACCACAAAAAATGCATTTATTGTATATTATTGACTTACCAGCGCGTGGAGCATTGATACCAAAATGAACCGTATTAAAACAGTTAATACATAAGTGTTGGTTGCACGTTGAACATGTATGGTATTCTTCATGTTTGCTGCATTTTTCACACACTGTCACGAGTTAGAAGCACCTTGTACAAGACATTAGGAAACGATCGTCATCTATTAAGATATCCATTATATTTACCAATATAGGCGAAGTCTCATATATCAATTGCTTTTTTAAATATGTACGGCTAATAAGTTCTTAAAATGCCTTATTGCATCGATTATTTACTATTGGATACTGAACTGAAAGATGCCAAAATAGAAGCAAACTACGTCTTGTATATACGATTTTATAGTCATTGTTGACTCACTTTAAGTAGCGATAGACAGAGTAGGAAGTACGTCTCAACTTTTGTTTGTTTTAATTCAGAATTAGTTAAAGGTACCTTAATTTTCGTTATCTCATTTGGAACGTTTCAGTCTGACAAAAATACCAATTCTTGAAAGTACGCTTAAGACTAATATTATAATACCTACAATTATTAGGACAGAACCATTAATTGTCCAAGATGGATTACTATACATAAACGAATTTGAGGGACCTAACATGGATTTAGATTGTGCAGAAAAAATTATGCCGAATACAATGATCAATATTCCAACAATAACGATAAACAGTTTCAAGTATAAGGAGATGTTGAGCAACTTACGTATGTATATGTTATCGGAAACATAAGGGAGTTTTAGTATCTTGATTATTGCTATGATATTGAGGCAGCCTCCTAATTTAGATTCTCTCGGATGAGTTCTGAATGGGAAAAAGGTAAAAAGTAATAATTATTATTTATAATCATGGGCCTTGATCTAAAGCCGCTTATAACTCCATCGTACATAAAGTTGACAGATTTATCGAACAGAACAATTGCGGTTGATGCATTTAATACCATCTATCAGTTTCTTGCTACTATCAGAGGTTCTACAGGACAGCTTCTTACTAACTCTAAGGGAGAAGTAACCAGTCATTTGAGCGGACTTTTTTATCGTAATATAAACCTCTTAGCTGAGAAT
>JALYLJ010000237.1 GCA_030774295.1 Thermoproteota archaeon | reverse complement strand
CGTTTCTAATCTTGTATCTACCACTGAAATACTGGTAGTACATGTGAAGAAGCGCTACCATGACCATTGCGTTTGATGCATGATAATGAATATTTCTTAAATGAAACCCGTAAGGGATGACATCGTTGATTGTCTTTACACTGTTCCATGCTCTGTCTAATATGGGCTCATAAAATAGCATGAGTAGTGCTCCAGTAATTCCTAGAATAATAAAAAGCACAAATGTTAGCATTCCCAAAAATCCAAGTGGACTTACAAATCTGCTTGGAAATGTAAATTTCATTCCCATAAAGAGAGTTCTATCTACGCCAGCATATATCCACCTGAGAAAACGAGTCAGGCTATTTTCTCTATGTAAGGAAACGCCCAAACCCCACTACCCCATTTCCGTTAACACTCCAATTTGGAGGATTAATCCATATGTTACCATCTGCAGAGATCTCTAGATCTAATCTAGGTAATACGTTAGAAGGAGGAGCCTGCAGTGAAGCAGGCCCTGCAAATGCTTTACCAGTAAGAGGATCGTACATACTCCCATGACATGGACATTCACCCCTTTTTCTTCCGTCCTGTGGCCAATATTTCCACAGACACCAAAGATGAAGACAAACCATGCTATACATTCTGAAAGAAGCTACGTCATTCTTTTTTCCACCGAGTTCTTCAGGTAATCTGATAAACTGCCACGTTCGAAATGCTTCTTTATTTAAAACTGGGTCATCGGATATAGGATAAATTACAGCTTCTGAGTGATTAAATGGAAAAGAATTGACATTGGCTTGAGAACCATCCGGAAGTTCTACCTTTTGTCTCTTGTTTGACTGACCCGTTGGATTTGGCAGAAATTTTCCCCAGTCAACAAAGGGCGCAAATGTCATTACAGTACCTGCAGCAGCCATGAGTTTTATGAAGTCACGTCTTGATACCTTACCTCCACTTTTCGGAGAAGGCTGCTGAGCCATACAAATCTACAGACTCGAAATATATCATATAAACTTTTATTCAGTCACCATCGTCCAATTTGTCAAAACTAAGATTTTTTTTCATAATTGAAGATAATGAATCTATATCTAATCAAATCTAATGTTTTACAAACTTATCATTACAAAGTTTCCAATTTTTTTAATTTCTTGTTAAATCTTTCCCTAAATTCAGGGACATTAATCACAGTTCTTTCGTGCAGTCCTTCGCCTATTTTTTCAATCTTATCAACCGCATCTACTTCAAAAGTTACCCGCCTGTCTTTCACATCTATTACTCTAGCTTTTAATTTAACTTCTGTCCCAACCGGAGTTGCTTTCAAATGCCGGATATTGACCAAGGTACCTACAGAATCCCAGTCTTCATCTTGCAAAAATTCTTCTTTTAGCAACAACCTACACGTTTCTTCCATCTCTGCAATCATAGAGGGGGTTGAAAAAACATTCTCTCCTTCCCAAAGGAAGCTTGTAGTTTGTCCTGCACCAACTTTAATTCTCCTTTCTTTAGTAATATCAGTTAGTATTTTTTTAATCATAATGATAAATCAACTTCGGTGTTAATAAAAAGAAAAAAAGTCGGTAAGATACTACTTTGACCTTCGAACTGCTGATGCTATTGCATAACCTAGACCAACAGCCAATCCGAATGCAAGAGGTATCCATACTCCGAAACTTTCCATATTTGCCGGTACCATTTGTAGAATTACGCTTTCGAACATTATTATTGTGGTATAAAAGTAATCAGTATATTAGATTTACTCAAGCTAATAGGCATAACTAAGATTCTCTTAGGTCAAAACCTCGAATTTCCTTAAAAATGCATTCTTAACAGCGGCCAGTAGATGAGTAGATGTACGTTTCCCTTAAATTACCCACAGGCTGCTATTTGAAAATATGAAGATGCAGAAAGAGTTGAACAAATTCTGTCCAAAGTGCAAGAAGCATACAACTCAGTCTGTGGCTATTTACAAGAAGGGCAAGGATAGAAAAACGGCGATAGGGGCAAGAAGACACGCAGAGGATAAGAAAGGATACGGTGGACAAAAATTTCCAGAACTCAAGAGAACTGCCAAGACTACAAAAAAGATTACTCTAAGATATACTTGTAAGAATTGTCATCGTAAAACTATGAAAGAAGGTATGCGTATGCGTAAATTGGAGATTCAACCTTAATTAGGTGATATGAAATGAAAAAAGAAAATATTTTGATTCCGAAACCAAAAAGTAACTTTTTGTCCGTACAGTGTACCGGTTGCCAGGAAAAGCAAGTCATTTTTTCCCACTCAACCAATGACATTAATTGCAAATCATGTGGGAACCCAATATTGAAAAAGACTGGCGGAAGAGCGACAATCCTAGGGGAAATCATCGATACGCTTGATTGAATTCTCAAGTAGGAAAAAATCTTCTTTTGTATTTATATTAAATGCGATTCTTTCGTCGTTAAGTCTTAAATAATATTCCTTAATTCTTTCCCCAGTTTTTATTGTGGATGTATCAAAAATTGTTACCCCAGAGTGAAAATATTCCTTGTTCCCTTGTTTTACTTTAAAACTAGGGACCAGGCCAAGATTTGCAGTGTATTGCTTGTCCATTACTATTGAAATACACTGTCTGTCTCCTTTCCATTTAGAGACTATTCTCTTAATCAGTTCAGGAGTTACCAATGGCATATCGGAAGGCAAGACTAAAACAATTGAAGGTTTCAATTTTTCCAATGCATATGTGAGATCCGTTGAATAATTCAAACCAGTTGTCTCCATGATCTCAAGTGTAATGCTGTGATGGTAATCGTGATTTTTCAAGAAATCCAATGTAACTTTGCTATTGGGACTTGCGGCAGCGTAGATTCGCTCAAACTGCTTAGAAGTATTTAACGATATCAGAACG
>JALYLJ010000236.1 GCA_030774295.1 Thermoproteota archaeon | reverse complement strand
ATTTAAAAATTTTATTGGGATCTCTTGCCATGTCAGGTAAAATACAACAATCAAAGTACATGTCCAGATTATAGAATTTCAAAATTCTTGATATTTTGTTATCTTGGTTATCGATTAAGAGTAACCTAAAATTTTTGGACAGAATTTCTAACGTCGTTTTTGCATCATCGAAAGGATACAGGAAATGTTTCTGTGCAAATTCTATCGATGGCAGAATATATTTTAGAATAATCTTTTCGTATCCTACAGGCATCAATGCCTTACTTATTTGTACAACTAATTCCTCAATGCTGCCTATTTGCAATTTACGGTTCCTTATGATATCACTCTTGATGGTACAATAATTACGGATATCAATTCTAGATCCTAACTGATTTAATAGGTAGAGTAATCTGGAATCAATGAATGAATAGAAATTTTCTTCGTCCATTAATGTTCTTCCAACAAGGAAAATAGAATTTATCACTAATACTCACTATTACTATTTGATATTGATGTTGAAGATGTATTGACATTGAAAATGAAGTTCTTATTATGGTAATAATACAAGATGGTTTTAGATCTAAGATCCTTTTTTCTTGATTTCAACATAAGATTCTCTAAGTAGGAGAAAAGTAAGTGAAAAAATTGTTACTCCAATCGAGAGATGTATTGCAACTATATAAGGATTCAATTTGGTCGATACTACAAAAATTCCCATGACTATCTGTACACTGAGTAATGACGTAAGAATTGCAATTACCAGTCTGTTTAATCTCCATTTGCTTTTTCTAACAAAAATTAAAGTAATACCTGTAAAAATAGCAGCAATAATAGCCACAAGCCTATGAAAATGCTCATAGAAAAATTTATCCGGGGGATATGCATATCCATTCGGACATAGGGGCCAATCTGGACACGCAATTCCCGTGTTTAAAGACGAGATATAAACACCAATAAGCATTGTCGCATAAATTAACCCCATTGATACAAATGGCAAAACTAGGTTCAGAAATTGGCTATTTCTCATATCTACCAACTATTTTCTATTAATCCCGGTTTACTAAATCTTAGGACTTGATGTGGGAGTAAACAATCAAATTCTTTTAAATTCAAGTAAAATAAACTCATAATAATTCTTCGTCAATTTTTTCAATTTTGTCAACATAGCTGGTACAATTACATCCCATTATCAAACACTTTCCTACTTCGAATACGGAGTTTAGTTTGTCTTTGTTCTTTTCTAATTCATGAGCCACATAAACATGACCGCAGTAAAGGCAGTTCACAAATATCGAAATCCAAGTGTCTATTATTAACTTTGTCAGCGATAACATAAAGAGCCTTGATAATTTTGGAATGTTTTTCTCAGTTCCATTTTTATATCATACTTCAATATTCAAATCATGAATATAGCGATACATAATGAACATTAATGAATTCGTATCAACTCTGCCAAACTCGGTTATTACAGGAAACAATGTCAGCTTACCAGATAATGTTATTAAAAGAATGCTAAGACTTGCGCGCCTAAACAAAAATGATATTTTTTATGATCTTGGTTGTGGAAATAGTAATGCTGTCTACATTGCCTCCACTCAATACAAAGTGAAAAAGGCAATAGGTATCGAAAAGAGAAAAAAATCAGTCACTGAACTAATTAAGAAAACTCGAGATTTAGGAACCGTTAAAGTCATAGTCGATGACATAAGAAGAGTGGATATCTCTGATGGTAACGTGTTCCTTTTTTGGTTTCACGATGATATTGTCATAAAAAAAATGATACAAAAATTTTCTACCGAGTTAAAAAAAGGCAGTAGAATAATTTCGATTTGGTCCCCACCAGATATGATTTTGCCGGACAAAATTGATTTCCCATTTTTTGTATCGCGTACACCATTCAAGTTCGCAAATAGTATTGAAGAACAAATCAAGGCAATCTACGGTCAAAAATGTCTCGATTTTACCGCAGCATGGTTGCTGGGAGATAAATACCTGGAAAGTTTGGAAGTTGTTCCAGCTCGGTATAAACGATTTCTAAATATCCTATATTCGATGATAATCTGGATAAATGCTTGGAATATGAAAGTATCATGTGAAGATGAGATTCCACCTCCTGTCGATTCGTATTTAGGAATACTTCGCACATTTTTCAGCATAGACTTGAGTTCATTAATTCAACATAAAGATAAGTGAAAACTGAAGACACATTATGTAGTCGTTGTTTATGTAGTTATTGTTTAATATTTCATTACCGGCCAACCCAACCCAATCTTTTGAAATACCAAACCATTACCAGTGAAGGGATTATAGCAATCATAAGTAAAATTATGAATGAAGTATATGGACCAAGGAAAACTGGACTTCCTGTGAGAATACCGCCGGGAAGATTAACATTCATACCATAGTAAGCCCCAATTACTGTTGCAGGTATGGAAAGTGTAAATAGGATAGTAAGAGTTGCTAAAATCTTGTTTGATTTTTCCGTACTTAACATGAAATCTGTATCTTTGAAAATTTCTACAGTTTCTTTTGATTCCTCAAGAACTTCAAGAACCTTTTCCGTATGATCCTTAACGTCATCATAATAATCGGTCAAATCTTCCTCTGAAAATCTTTGCATCTCTTTGCTCAACTCCAATATTACTCTTCTTAGGGGAACAACTACTCTTCGGAGAGTCGTTATCTCTCTTCGCAATAAAGAAATATCTCTTGCTACTGCGACTTTCTCGTCAAACACGAGATCCTCTATGTCATCCAGATTTCCTTCGAGCTTCATTAATACATGTAATAGATCATCAACCATAAGATCTATAATGCTATGTAATAGATACCCTGATGAAGAACCCATGAAGGTTTCCTTCTGCCTTTCATTTTCCTTGCAAAGGTTGAACATTTCAGTGATTGGTTTTAGTTCGCCTTGCTGTACGGTAATGAGATAGTTAGGTCCTGCAAATATTGCAAGCTGAGTTGAACGTGGTATACTCTTATCCTTATCCACAGTCGGGAAGTGTAAAATTACAAAAATTTGATCCTGATACCTGTCTATTTTTGGTATTTGTATTTTCGAAAGACAATCCTCAATATTTAGTTCGTGGAAAGGGTATTTACCTTCCAGCATTTTTAATTTTTTTCTAGTGGGTTTTTGAATATCTATCCATACTAAATTCTTATTAGTAATTGATTCAAGTTGACTGGAATATTCAATATTGGTCATCTGGCCTCATTCTTGATTAACTTTAAAGTTGAAATATTCTATATTAAGATATCTGATTAATTACGCGATTTCGACAAATTAGGTTAAAATAATGCATAATAATGCATGTTATTATGGCAAAAGTAGTTGTCGGAAAAACTGCAGATATTCAAGAAGGAAAGTTGGAGCATATAACAGCTGGTGGAAAAGAAATAGTGGTAACGAAATTGGATGGAAATTATTACGCAATTGATAATATTTGTACTCACGCAGGGGCAGAACTTCATGAAGGTGAATTAAAAAACAGTGAATTAACGTGTCCGTGGCATGGAGCAAAATGGGACGTCAAGACTGGAGCGTTAATCTCATTTCCACAAAAATTAAAACCACTACAAAGTCACAAAGTCGTGGTGGAAAATGATACTTTGTATGTTGAAACATAGATTTCAACAGTAGAAGTAGCAAGTTACTATTATTTTTTAGCGAATTAACTAAATGTGTAAGTAACAAAATTGACTGATCTTTTACTAAATTTGAATATAGTAGTATTTTTAAATTAGTGATTTTTAACAGATTCAATTAATGAATATTTATTGTATTTTTCATAATTGTTCCGTTTTGAAGAACATTATTAATTTGCCATCAGACAATCTTTTTTCGAACACTGAAAGCTGAAATTTGATGAAATTCTAAATAACTGTATGATGACTACTGATTTTAACCAAATTTACGAACCTTACAAACGCACAATTTCTAAGGAAAGTATAATGACCATAGTAGGCAATCCACACATACGATGACTTTTACCTCGTATTTCCAAATATTCTTACCGGTTCGATGTAGCGCTTGTCAATTTAGTTCGATTATAATATTTGCAGATAAAATTATTCATTTATATAGAATTGCAATAAATATGGCATATCTGAATTAAAGATATGAAACTTGATGTCCCGAGATTCACAGAAAGATTCGGATCAGTAAGTCTACATGGAGTGCAACGTGTATATGAACTGGATTCTGGACACAAGAACAAGCATCCAAAGACCGAATCTGAAGTAATTCGCTCTATTGATGATGAAATAATATCTAAAATTGAATCCGAAATGGCGATTGTCATTCCCATAAAAGGAGAACGTTTAAAGCTCTTAGAAGGAGTACTAAGCGGCATCCCCCATGATTGCTTAACAATAATTGTATCTAATAGTCCTAGAGAACCGATTGACAGGTACAAACTAGAAAAACAGGCTATTGAGCAATTTAATAGATTCGCGGAAAAAAAATCAGTTATCATACATCAGAAAGATGCGGGTCTTGTAAAGGCTTTAGAAGAAGTCGGCTATACTGATCTTTTTGACTCTGAAAATAAGATACGTAACGGAAAAGGAGAGGGAATGTTCATTGGCATGCTCCTTTCAAAAATGATGGGAAAAAAATACGTTGGATTCGTTGATTCTGACAACTATGTCCCAGGTGCGGTCAACGAATATACAAAAATATTTTCTTCTGGTATTGCGTTATCAACCACACCATACACAATGGTTCGTGTATCTTGGATATACAAGCCAAAGATTTCGGAGTCTGGTGTACGATTTTCCAAGCTTGGACGAGTTTCTGAAATGACAAATCAATTCCTAAATTTCATGATATCGTATTACACTGGATTTGAAACAGAAGTTATTAGAACAGGAAATTCTGGAGAACATTGCATGTCTATTCAACTAGCAGAGCTATTGACTTACTCGTCCGGTTTTTCGATAGAACCTTATGAAATAGTTAATTTATTGGAACAATTTGGTGGAATAACACCTCCTGAACATAAGGATACCATGGAGAAAGGAGTAGAGGTTATGCAAATCGAAACACGCAATCCACATTTTCATGAAGAAAAGGGGGACCTGCATATAAAAGAGATGTTCTTACAAGGGTGGGGCAGTATTTTTCATAGCAAGTTATGTCATCCAGAGCTTCGTGAAAAATTAAAGGCTGAGTTAATTTCAAGAGGAATATTAGAGAAAGTAAAAGAACCTCCACAATTACCTAAAATGAGACCGTTCAAGGATATGGACATTCTGAAATTCGAAAAAATTTTGAAGGAACAATCCAATTCTCTTACAATTTTTGAATAATTTTTGCCGATGATTTTTCCAGTGTAATTTGACGAGAACATTTCCATAAACTAGCAAAGTCTATTTGTTACCAATGATATCGCACGTCTCATTGTTTACTATTTTACGTATTATCAAGAGCGGAGTCCCTAACAAAATCGGAATGCTTATTGCTATGAATAAGCTTTGAAAAGGTGCTAATCCAGAGATAGCGGCACTTGTACCGAACCCCATTAGGAATGAAAATAAACTTCCTGCACAAGTAGGACAACCGATGAATAATCCACTGAATATGCCAAAAGTCGAAACGGCTGAGAATTTTCTTTGAGCCTGATACCTATACATCCTAAGAAAGTGTAAATTTAGTGCAAAATTAAAGCCTACCATTGACGATACAGATATTGCGAGTATCAGATTCAGAGGGATTATCAATATCGAAAATGAGTCACTCAGCAATACTGTTATCATCGGAACATAGCCAGGATAATTACAACAAAGTGTGATAGAGATAGATGGAACAACATCACCTTCAATATCTTCATGATAGATGAGAATTTGAGACAAGAAACCAAAGAAAATGCCGTAAACAACAGAAGAAATAACAAAAATTCTCCAGTAAGTCTTCGCTGTCAAAATCCTAGAAATGTATGCAAGATAGCTCTTATTGGATTCGGACTTTATGGATTCAGAATGAATAGCAAGATATAATCCATAACCAATGGCAACTAACGAAACCAATATCAAGAAAATATCGGCGATAGCCAAGTTGTACAGTCTTGAAACGTCCGCTAACGATTGATTTGAACTTAATAATGAGTATATTGAGATAGCGAAGATTATTGAAAATACGCCGATTGTAATAATCCGTAAGCCTCTATTGTGCAGCAACTGGTAATTATTGAGCATGGTAAACAACCAAGTGTAAATTAAGTTATCAAAAGGAATCTAATCTATATTAAGTTAATTCAAACCAAGATTAGGTTTTGGATAAAGTCTAAATTTACCACTGTATAAAAAAAGACATGGACGAAACTTTTACAAGTGATGGTTTTATTACAGCGTCGATAAGCTTTGTTGGTTTCGTTGATAAACTCGGTCTTGAGGGACTTTTGACTTTGAAATCAGACGATGGAAGGGAGTTTCCAATACGTGCGTTTTCAGGAGAAGTCGCAAGGCATATTCTAAGATTTAAAGAAGGAGACAAGAGTACAATACCCACAATCTATAACCTCATTGAAGATATTTCATCCCTTCAGGATCTATTACTGATAGAGGTCAGAATATACAGAAACGGTCCTGTTTTAAGGTCTAATCTTTATTTCAAAACCCGGAAGGAGGTAATCACATTGAGAAATTATCGTGCGTCAGATTCTATAGCACTAGCTGCATTTTTTGATGTACCAATAAAAGTAAGAAAAAATCTGTTTGAAGAAACGATCGAACAGTAAAATGCTAAATTAAGTAACTATTCTTGACAGCATGTTAGAGGCTAATGCCTCCTTAACTTCCATCGCTATCCTGCGGCCAATACCAAATGTATAGCCATGTGAATATTTGGTATACGGCGATGTAGTTGCCATGATTGGATTTCCAGGAACTCTGAGAGACACATCATATACGACTATCTCTAGTTCTGGCGTGACAATACTTTGTAAGGAGAAAGGTCCGATAATTCCGGGAGGATATTCCTTTCTCACAGCGGCTGTAAATTTATCGCCAAGTTCAAAGACCTTTTCTAGCATAGATTCTCTTATGCTTGCAGGAGTATGGCCTATTTCAATATGTTTTACTTCTGTATCAAATTCCAGTTGTTGCTTTGCAGGTATAGCATTGAGATCATTTAGATTAGTCTGAAGTCTTCTCTCAATTCCTAAGAATTCGGTTTCGGGAGTCAAGGGGGAGGAGAAAAAATTAAAATTAAAATAGGTTCCAAGGACAAACTCTTCTATTACAGAATTTTCGAGATCTTCGCTAGTGATAATTTTTTCTCTTATTTTCTTTTGAGATTTTTCCAGATAGTCTTGCATTGAACTGACTATGAAAAAGGCCCTTTCCAGCTTTCTCTTGTATTCTTGAATTTTTACAATGGCGAGTTTGTCAATTTCGGTGTAATTTTTATAAATCTTTGGGTGAGCTATTTGAGCTTGTTCCAATAACAAGTACTGATTCTTACTATAACTTCTTTCTTCTGCGCGAAATAATAGTCTATTTCCAAGTATTGGCAACAATAAATCGTTTTCAATTGAGTCATAACCAAGATAGGCCGTGAACGCCCTATGTGGTACTACGATGCTATTCAATTCCCTGAGTTTATCTTGATTTTCTTTGAAAATCATGTCCGAAAATTTATCTACCAAAATTATTTTGTCCGCTAACCTCTTGAATCTCACATATGGTAATTCCCTTCCTTTCTGACAAATGCAAATGGTTCTCAATCCTTCGTCCTTTGCACCATCCATTATTTCTAGTGCAGAATGACTACCGATTACTGCCATGTGTATATTCTTCAGATCATACTTCTCCATAACGGCAGATATCGAATCAGGTTGAATCATGTTTATGCAAGCAGAAGATTATGTCATAATTAAAATTTTCCAACAAAAGTCAACTAATATTTACTCACTTATTATTGAATGGTGTAAGGCGAGGATTAACTTTTTTCCTTATTAACAGCGCCTTCGATTGCCTTCCTAAGATCATCATCATTCTTATTTGTATAGTCTATTCCTAACGATTCTGCTATCTCCTCGAGTTTTTCGCGTCCGACCTTATCTTTTCCCCGAATTTGATCCAGTTCTTTTTTAGCTTCAATACTTGCCTTTTCATATTCCCCTTTTGCCTTTCCAAAAGACCTTGCTAATTCAGGAATTTTCTTGACACCGAAAAACAAAACTACGATAATAACTATGATTATTAGAAATTCATATCCAGTTGGCATTTGCAAAATAGCGTTATGGATACCATACATAA
>JALYLJ010000235.1 GCA_030774295.1 Thermoproteota archaeon | reverse complement strand
CTAGATTTAAGACGGATTATTTCTTAGAAAAGGGTTGGAAACGGAAGAAATCGCAAACAATAATAAACGAATAAAATTATTAGCAACTTGCTTTATTGTATTTATAGAATTTACTATCTGCAATAATTATCATAGAAATTCTAATTAAGACCCGTCTGAAAATCCAGATCAGTCCCTTCCGGCCCCCTTTGATAACGATAGAACTCAATATTAAAATTGTACATTGACTGAAAATTTGGATCCACATGAAAAATCAGACTAGTCCCTCCGAGCCCGAATTAATCTTACTATATTGTCATTTTCTGTTATTGTCACCGCAGATAGAACTTTAATTATGATAAATTCGATTGTTTGACTCTAGGGACTCGGAGCGGTCGTTTATTCTCAACAGGATAGCTTGTCAAATTTTGGGGACATTACTTCCATTGATAGATTGAGGAGGCAACCGTTCTGGAATTGTAGTGTTAAGGCTACTCGATTTGTTTGTCATATTAGAATTAAGCATTGTATCATTAGATGGAATATTCATTATAGTCAGATCTTTAACAATTCCATAAATTGGTTGATCCATAAAATGCCTTTGCGTCTCATTATCAGCTATATCGATACTAATCGTTCTTCCTTTAGAGATTGATATTGTAGTAGGTACATCATTCCATGCATTCTTCCCGTTTGTCTTCACATCAGTAAGTCCTGAAATCTGTGTGCTTCCGTCAGCACTTAGTTGAAGAGGCTTATCATCTTGAACACGTAGATTAGTTAACTGATGCGTATGATTATTGGCCCCATTTACATGACCTGTATAAAATTCGGATGTAAAGTCGGCTATCTTACCATTTTCAGTAACCAACTTCCAATAACCAGACAAAACGAATTTGTCCACAGAGCTCATATTGACAGTATTCGTAGAAGGCGGCATTCCAAGAACTAGTGAGCCTATCTGCCCATCTGCACTAAATGTATCATTTGCTGCAAATATTTTATTTCCACTTGTATGAACTGATATAAGAGATATTACAAAAAGAAGTGTAAATAAGGTAAGGGAGGTTTTCATCAGATCTGCTAACGAATGCAAATTCATTAGTGCTACTCTACCTGTTCCACTATTTAACAAGTACCTAGTTCAAAATACCATATGGCTGTATTTAAAATAGTATTGGAAAAATTATTCAACTGTACTCCACTCGTATGCAGTGCACAAAATTTGGATCAAAAATGATTCACAAACCTTCGGGCCGAACCAAAGTTGTCCCCTTATTAGGGCCCACTCTTCATAGTCTTATATAGAAAATGCAATGTTGGCTCAGCTCTGAAGTGCAACGACCTTTGTAAAATGATTAGCTTTGGTCACCTATTTACAATGATTAATTAGTTCAAATATCATAAGAAATTATATGAACGAGAATCTAGTTACACGTGATTCAATAGAAAACTTGCTGAATAGCATCCCAGACAAGAATTGTGATGTAATAAGAAAGTTAGTTGAAGATCTATTCATTTCTGAGGCATTTATGGAGCCTATAAAAGAATATGAAAATGCAACTAAAAATTATAACCGGAATTTTTTTGATGTGACTGTTAGAAGGAGAGGGGAAGAACTTGTCTATCCAGATTTACATGAAAACTCAATAAGCGTACCATTGTTGAAGGTGCTGCAATGGATCAAGAGAGACCTATCTTTGACTGATACTTATGATGAGTTTAGGAGAAAATGGGATTTAGAAAATAAAAAAAGGATAATAAATTATGATGAATTGAACAAGGAGAAAGATCCAGATCTAGAAAGGTCATACAGACTTCTACAAGAGCGCAAGACCAAACTAAAGAAAATGTTCAGCCAGGATGAAGTAGATGCAATCCCTGCTCCAACTGAAGAATTATGATTGTGTAATACAGGCTCTTTATCTGTATGCACAAGGAGAGGTAGCTGATGATCCAATAATAAAATTAAAATAAAATATCATCTTTTAATGTTGTAAGCATGAACCGGCTATTTTTTTCATCACTGGATAACTTTAAAACTCTTAATAATCTGATTCTTGGCAGCAGATTATGAATTATTTTTTTAACAAATTTTAATGAAGCTGCTTTTAATTTTCTATTACTATTATTGGACAAGAGAAGGTCACTCAAATATGATATTATTGAATATGTTTTAAATGTAATTACATTAATGATAATTTATTAGATGAATTTGTTCGGCGTCGAAGTTTGGAAGATGCACTCAGTGACGATCTACACCGGTTATAATATAATCTAGGACTTCTAAACAAGAACGTAATGAAAAATCGGTACCAGTTCCTCCAAGTATTACAAAGAAGAATTTAATAAAAAGGGGTAAAGAACCCATGGAGGTGATTTTCAACGATTACTTGCATTTACTGTGATAAAAGACTTGTTCAACCAATTGTTAAGCATCACAACAAAGATTATCATTTAGGTTGCTACATGAAAAAAGACGGCTCCAAGATATTTACCAAACCCGTGTTGGATTATATGATTCGTAGACTAGAGTTCATGGGCGAAATATGTGATAATGCATTAGATAACAAATCGAGTTTTGAAGAACGTAAGAAAAAGTATAAGGAGATTCGGACCAAATATGCAGACTTAGCTGAAACAATAAACGATGAAAGTTGGGTCATGCGAAATTTATGGGACACGAGGGTAGCACAGGGAAGAGGACTTGTTACTATACCAAAGAAGCTGACTTCTCTGGGTGTAAAAAGGCTAATGGAAAGAGCAATTTGGGCACAGGGACTCAGGAAAAAGTTAGAACCTGGTAAAAAACGTCATCCTTTTCAGGCAAATCATTCATTGAGAAATTGGTTCAAAACACGTTGTGAAATTGCAGGGATGAAACCGATATTCGTAAAAACGGTCAGGTCTAAAAATCGTGTCAAATTCGATACACAAACGCTGAGGCTAGTATTGCCATTACGATATAAACGCACTTCATGTTTCTCTTCGAAAGTAGTATCTATTAAGTATTCTTTAGTTTCAGGAGTTCACTACTTAATAATTCTCCAGCTCGTCTCTTACCTTTTGACATAATCTATTAATGGTAACAGGTTTGTCAATTGATGAATCTATTATTCCTTCTTCCATATATTTTAGGAATAATAAATCCTCATCGAAGTTATAGGCGCTCATCAATATTGTCCTCACCTTAG
>JALYLJ010000234.1 GCA_030774295.1 Thermoproteota archaeon | reverse complement strand
CTTCAAGTAAGTTATGCAAATTGTGGACAGCCCTGTAGACTTCCGATTCCTTCTTAGCCCCTGTGCACACTAATTTTCCACTCGCGAAAAGAAGAATGACCGTTTTTGGGTCAAGCATCCTGTGAATCAGACCAGGAAATTGTTCAGGTTCATACATACTACGTGGCAACACTCTCGCAGCTAATTCTAAATGGATTTTACCACCCAGACTTGCGGACGCAACAATATTTTGTATTTCTATTTGAGGTTCATTTTCAATAGGAATACTGCCTTTTCTCAATTTTTGGACCACATTTTTTACTGCCTTTATTGCCTGTTCTTCAGATTTTGCACCAGTACAGACCATTTTGCCGGAACTGAAAATCAACGTTGCAGTCTTTGGAGATTTTAATCTAAAGACAAGCCCTGGAAACTGATCTGGATGATACTCGACATCGGGAAATATTTGAGTAATTAAATTAAGATTTACAGTTTGATTGACAGTCGCCGAAGCAACAACATTTTCGATGCTAACAATGGGCTTAGTTTCAGGCATACTAGGTTGGCTTTATAAATGGAAGTATATATACATATTTGGAACCGGGCTCAAATCACATAATATTTTAGCTCGGAGCAAAATAATTCGAAAATAAGTCCACTCTTGACTAAAGTAATTTAAGTTCTGATGTTACTTTATCTATAATATCCGATGGCGCAGGACCAATTCCAATACACGTAACAGTTCCTGATGGAATCTGTGTCAGGCCCCTGTCTTGAACTATTACTAGTGGCATCATGAATTTTTCTGCCTTGCTCTTTATTTGAAGTAACTCTTCCAAGCTGTTTACCTTTACAACTATTTTTGGTTGTCCTTCATTTAACCAACTTCGTACCCATACATTGTCGAATTTTCTGGATTCGTCAACGCCCAGTACCGCTGCGTGACCGACTTGGGCCGCAATTTTTCCAACGCCCATGCGAAGGTCTTTTCTTACAACAATGACTTGTTTGAACTCCACTTCAGGTTAGTTAATAAAATGATGAAATAATTGTTTTCCTTGTAGGTTATGGAATACTATGATGTATTAATCGCAGGAGGGAGTGTAGCGGGTCTAACAACCGCAAGAGAATGTTCCTCCAATGGTAATTCAACGATTGTGATAGAAGAGGATCACGAAATTGGAACTCCAGAACATTGTGGTGGAATGGTTAGCCTGAGCGGACTGCAGAAATTGGGCCTTATGCTCGATTCAAACAATTTTCAAAACGCTGTCCCAATGGCCAGAATTAGGTCCAAATCAGCTAGTTTCGAACTATCTGCCGAAAAACAAAATGTTATTGTGGTAGATAGGAGGGGTTTGGACAAACAAATCGCTAAACAAGCAGAGGACGCAGGAGCCCAAATTAGAACACGATGTACATTCAAGTCTATTGCCAAGAAGGAATCAAAATATACTATAAAGACTTCAGATGGGGAAATAGAATGCAAATACTTTGTCGATGCCAAAGGATTAGGCTCACTAAAAGATGCAAGTCAAAATGGCATTCTAGCTTCTGCTCAATTCGAAGTTTACGCAAAATGGATTGAAGGTAAAACCGTAGAGATTCATTTTGACTCTGATAAATATCCCGGATTTTTCATGTGGATAATACCAATGGGCGATGGTAGAGGCAAGATTGGAGTTGCGGGAAAGGGAATAAACACTTCAGTGGCACTGCATGAATTCATAAGATCAAAGGGAGAAAAATATTCGATCGTTAGAAAGATATTTGCTCCGATTTGGATAGGAGGACCGAGGTCGCAGTTCGTTTTTGATAGAACATTAGTAGTAGGTGACGCTGCTGGGCAGACAAAACCAACAACAGCCGGAGGAATTTTTAGCTGCGGAATGGGAGGGGTTCTTGCTGGTCAAGCAATTTCTAATGCAATTGAAAAAAATGACGATTCCCTGCTTTATGAATATGAGAAAAGTTGGAAGTCCATGTTTCAAAAGGAATTCCAGTCCATGTTACTTGCAAGAAAAGTGCTAGAAAGGTTGGATAATAAGGCTATAGATGGTATTTTCTCTTCACTCTCAAAAAAAGCGATTACCGATGTCTCGAATTTTTCAGATTTTGATTTTCACTCTAGCGCTCTGGCCCTCTTTCTTAAAACAAAAATTGCTACTAATCTGACAAAAATATTAATCGGAAATGAATTTCGAAGGGTATTTGGCAGTAGGAAAGATGATGACAATTCAATTCATCAATTATGACTAATTTATTGTTGCAAAACCCCCAGCAAAGATATCAGGATAATCTTTCACTAATTCAAGCAAGATATAAATTCGGATTAATTGAATGTGCATTTTGTGTCAAATCCTTACAATTGCCAGTTTGTACCTCTTGCAATAGACCAATTATAGCAAATGACGAATGTGTGAAATACTATTGCCC
>JALYLJ010000233.1 GCA_030774295.1 Thermoproteota archaeon | reverse complement strand
ATATAATAATTCATGAAACAAGATTATTAAGGTTAACTATTTAGAAACTTATTTTTATCTACGCATTGCACACTTACGTATTATTTTTTTGATCTTTATAAAATACTAAAATTTTAGACATTCTAATTATCGACGCTTTCTTCTAATGTTTTAGGGTTTTAGCTCCTTCATTATTAGATATTTCTCGGGTCTTTCTTGCGAAAATATATTTTTGCTTTTTACGATTAGATTGAAAAGCATGTTGTAGAAAGGTGAGACAAGACATACAATTCAATGTAGAATGCGTTGAATGTTGAGGAAGGTGCCAAATTATCTAACAACGAGTCTAAACACGTTGGTAAGCCTGCGCCAACTGTAAAACTTTTTCCAAATCAATATTCCCGCGTAAGCCGAGGCAAATGATATCGGCATCAAAATTGGTATAATGAATTTCCAAGTAAGCTGTTCAAAAATCGCTACGCTTTCAAATGTAATTAGATCTATTCCAAAGTAGGATTTGAACATATTCACCGACCATGGGAAATACAAAGTGATGAAGGAAAAAGAAATGGCAATTGAAAAGACTATACGTAAGAACTCTTTAGATGAACGAACGGCGAGTACTTTGTTATTATTTTTAGTATAAGTTGCAAAGATGTCTAATAACAAAGGAACTAGTATGTTTAGAAGATAAAGTGGAAATAGACCTGCAAAGTAAACATTGGAAATAATTGTAGATGATGACTGTAACATCATTAAGGTAGCGGCTACAGCAGTCATTCGAAAAGGAAAGGAAATGCCCTGTACTGAATAGAAAATAATGGCCGTAAATACTGCAGGCAAGGTTGATCCCAGGACCAACGCTGTTGTAGGAGAGGGATTAAAATCAAAGTATTGACCTCCAGAAAAGGGAAGCGTGAACATAAAAACAAAATTGACGAGGACCATCCAAAGAATTCCAAATGCAATTAATTCAGAAGCTACCTTGAATTTAGTTTTAGAGTCAGACAAATGTGTACCAATCAGTGCACCAATTATCGAAAGCAACATTCCACTTATCAGCATTAAATGTGGCGGACTAAGGAGGCCGTCGAATCCAAAATTTGAGTGCCACCAATTATCAAATTGACCTGAGAATACTTCAACCAGAGATCCCAAGATAACTAGCTTTAATGGAGTAGGAATTCTGTGATGGATCGAAAAAATTGATCCAGTTGAGTGATTACCATATTTTATTGAAAATATTATCCCTACAAGAGTGGATACTAAAGATAAACCAACACCAGAGTACAGTACGGTATGTGGTGGAGTAAAGAAAGATTCTACATTTACAATGCCATGCCAAATAATATCCCAATTTGCGGCGCCCACTTGCAGGGCCACGCCTATGGAGACGAGAAAATAAATCCAAAGCAATCTGTGCGATGATAATTCTTGCTTCGTATAGTTCAAAATACAGAGTACCCTAGCCTTCGCACAAATTTATTCTTATCAGAGCATAATCATTTGATTTTGTTTTATATCACTCTATAATCTTATACCACTGGTTAGTCAAATAGTACCAAGGGGATATTTGGTATGGATTTTTTTGAAATGGAAAGAGTACTTGAAGAGCTTGTACGTACTTTCGCGGCTCCCAGTGCAACAACTTGGTTTAAAGTAACGAGTGACAAGAGACCAACACTTGATGAATACAGAATGAAAGTAGCAGAATTTATGAACTTGTTAGAGTCTGCTCTGTCATCTGGATTTCAAAGCGACCCAAATTCCAATGATATCCTAAATTTTATCAAAAAAGGTGTACGAGACCACACCACTTTTGTTTTATCCGGCAAAAATAAAGAAGTGGAGAAAAGATACAAGTATTACATAGAGTATGGATAAAATTAATCTGGTGAACCTCCTTTCTCACCAATCAAAGTTTTTAGCTCTACGATAAGGCAAATGGGCTAGCTAAGAGTCAGGGACAAATTAGACGAAATTATTCTAATATGACATTGTTATATTATCGATTGGGATGAATAAGAAACGTTCGAATAAGAGAAAAATTACGGGCAAAGAACTGTCATCAGAAGACGAATTTGTTATAAAGTTAGAAACATTGATAGAGATTTTGGATAGTAAGGGGATTCTAAGCAAAAAAGAATTTGAAAGAACATTAACAATGCGACTGCATGAAATTTCAAAAGCAAGAGCATTTGAAGATCTGGATGAAGAAATTTAACAATATTAAATCTATTGCAGCTCGATACGACTTGTCTTAAATCGATTTTATTAAACTGATTTGCAGAGTCCTTTCGCGTTGAAAAAAATACGAATGTAAAAAAATGGACGATCGCAATTTCTAAAATTACACGGCCTTCATTCTCTTAAAAGAAAAGATCCCAATCAGAGTAATGAGTAGTGTAAACAGTAGCAGTATCTGCAGATCTAATTCAAAAGAGTACGTTCCTAAATGTAATATACTATTCCTTATAGCATCTACGGAATACGTCGCTGGATCTATAAGAGTTATGAACCTAAGCCATGCAGGCAAGTTATCTATTGGAAACAATGCACCGCTGAGGAAGAATAAAGGAAATACAACAAAGCTAACAATTAATTGAAATCCTTCTAGGCTCTCAATATAACTCCCGAAAGTTAGACCCAATGATGTCAAACCAAATGAGAGTATCAATGCAATTGATATTATTTGAAGTAATGAAAGTGCGTCATAATTAATTCCTAATGGAACTCCAATTACCAATATGATTGCCACCTGAAAAAGCGAAGTCGTCATTCCTCCGAGAGTTTTTCCAACGAATACTGTAGTTCTACTTGATGGCGCTACCATTACACTTTTTAGGAAATCAAATTTTCTATCCCAGATTATGTACGAACCAAAAAAAACAGA
>JALYLJ010000232.1 GCA_030774295.1 Thermoproteota archaeon | reverse complement strand
GCCATGAAGAAGAATCTTTTTTTTAGTGTTTCCCCTATCACCTTGGATGATGTGTTTGTTTATCTGGTTGGATCTAAAAATGATGAGGAGAATCGTAATGAATATGAATTATGAATGCACATTATCTTGGGATCAAAAATCAGTGGACGCCTGCTAGTAGATTTTCCCATTCAATATGCCCTTTCTAGTTTTTGGTTTCGCGTTGCTGTTTAAAATGGAAGAGAAAATGAATTGAATACTTGCGTGTAACTTCGAATGAAAACGAAGCCAATCCCTTCTCATACGAGTGCAGACAAGAAGTGACACAGAAACTCAGAATGCAAAGTCCAATTTTATCAATCAGGAAGTTGTCGGATGAGGATTTCACGAACCAAAATATTAACTACGTTCTGAAATGCATTATTACATAATGTACGATCGACATCCAAATTAGATTTAATTTTCTCATAGTAACATTTTATCACACTATCTTATCCAATTCAAACTGCCGGGTTCACTACTTCAAAGAGCAATACTTATCAACTGTTCCAAGTGGAATCATACTGCACTTGAATTACATTTTATTAGTAATTGGCCTTGTCATGCTCTTCAGTGGGATTATTATTCTTGCGGTCTCTTCATTTTTTGTGCCTGACCCTCTACACACTGTAAATGCCAGATATAATGGAAAAATCTCCCAAAATCAACATGGTGATATTGTACTTATGGATGTTCAGAAAAGGAAGAATATTTCGCTTTATATCTTCAATGAACCGAGGGACACTGCACTGAATGCAAAAATAACAAATCCGCGCAACATTCTCGTGGTCAATCAAAATTTTTCAAACAAATTCTATACTAATTTTATTCCAACAGTTGATGGAAATTACACAGCAACCATTACAAACTTGAATAGAACGTCAACTAGTATCGACGTTTTATTTGCGAGTAGCGTTCTCTTTTATAAGAATGGAGACCCAAAAATTTTTGAAATCTATTTGATCATGATAGGGGTAATTATGCTTGTTGCTGGCACGGGAACAGCAATTGTAGGTTCAATCATGGTAATACTAAGGAAATACAAGTCAAAAGAATATAATTATTCGTAGTTTTGTTGAATAGTGAAACCATGATAATCTAACGAATGTGCCATTGACAATTTACTGCGTATAAAATAAAATCACATGGATGAAAAAATCATTTAAACCGATCGCTCCATTGGAGTGGGATGTGTAATGAATGATTCAATTTATATTTACTGACTCCCCTAAGAAAAATTCTAATCGCTCTCTTAACAACTTGCTTACCTTTTCACCATCTACTTTACCTCTTAAAAGAGCCATGCACTGCCCCATTAGAAGTCCTAAGGATGCATTATGTTTGTCTCTAACAATTTGCTCATTGTCTTTTATAACTTTGTCTACTATCGCTTTCAAATCATTCATGCTTAGCTGTTTGATACCCAATGAGGCGATGGAGTTTTCTATATTTGATGCTTCTTTTTTCAAGATCATTTCGAAAATTAATGGTAATGATTCTTTTGCAATTTGAGACCGACTCAATCTAACAAATGCATCTTTGATCATATCATTTCCTAGTACATTTAGATCGTATCCCTGTCTTTCAAAATTAACGAAGTCTTCTGTTAATTTTGAAACTACAAAGCTAGGAGAGATATCAGTAAGAGAGGCTATCTCCTCAAAAAGAGAAAGATAATCTGAATCATAGATCTGTTCAGCTAACTTTCTATTAATGGTGTATTCTTTAGAAAGAGTTGAAATGATTTCGTTCCAGGGCCTTGGAATTTTGTGTTTCAGGTCTCTTATTTTTGATTCGTGAATTGACAAATATGGTATGTCCGTTTCAGGGTACATTCTAGCTGAACCTGGCCTAGGCCTTATGAAAACTGTAGAACCATCATTAGCAACTGAACGTGTTTCCGGAACAACTCCAGAGAATGCCTTGATCAGCCTATCATAGACTTCTCTAACTGCTAGTGGCAATACTTCAGACGGACCACCTATTAGGATAAATGCATCTTCAGAGTTCATTTGTAGTGCTGATGAAATTTTGGATACATCTTGAGCATTGATACCGTAATTAGGAAGCTCGTCAGAATGGAAGATTCCGCCAAGGCCAAAAAATCTTACAAGCTCACTAAGTTGTTTTCCCAATCTTATCCCGGGATATGGTTCAAAACCAAGCAGCCCTTTAAAGTCGCTAATACGCAGAGCAATAACTCTGTTATTCTTATTTTCAAGAATGCGCTTTACTACCATTGATTGAGATGAACTTAAAATGGCCGTAAGATCTTTCGTTCTATACACAAGCCGCGATGGATTTTCTGTCGTCCTTTCCTGGATCTTTCTTGCGATACGAATTAATCCGTCCTGACGAAGTAGTTCATTTTTAATTACCTCGTCTAGCTGAAAGAGTTTTTGTACTCCCTTTACTTCAACAACGGGGCCATTATCGACGGAAATGTTAACATCTTGCCTAATGCTTCCTATTCCTCTGGTGACTCTTTTAGTTGATCTTAGTAACCTTCCAAGAGCTAATGCAACACCTGTAACAATTTTTGCAGAGCCCGCTATCGGTTCTAGCGCTATTTCAACAAGCGGGGTTCCGAGTCTGTCCAAAGAATAACTGCGGAGATTTGCGTCGCCGCCAATTATTCTAGCTGCGTCTTCTTCCAAGCTAATGCTCTGCACACCAACGCTTTGGCCGTTAACTTTTAGATAACCACCTCTTGCAATTAGAATAGTCCTCTGAAAGCCCGACGTATTAGAGCCATCGATAACAATTTTTCTCATTACGTGGAATTCATCTTCAATGGAAGACTGCAACGCCAAAGATATTATCAGAGCTATTTCCAGTGCTTGGTCATTTACTGCGTAAGGCGGTTCCTCATCTGCTTCTACAAGGCATGTTGAATCCAATGGTGCAAGGTATTTTATCGCTCTCTTTTTTTTCGATTCAAAAATTGCTGCTGGATCTAACGTTCCCATTTCACTGTACGTTGGTCTCAATTTTCTATCGAACGCGTAGTTAAAACCAACTGATCTCCCCATTGGGCATGAGCAAAACAGCTTTTGATGTGTTGCAAGTTGCTGATGTATCTCAAGTCCAATTTTGGCTCTTTCACTTAACGCAATTTCTTCATTAGACAAAGCTACGAGATCTTCTTGAACGATACCTTTATTCCTTACCTTCTAGTTCAAGAACCATAGAATCTATTTAAAGGCCGCCAGATATCAAGGGATCCGATATTTGTGAATGGAATTTTTTTGAACCTGATTGGATCGATCTTACCAAAGGGAGCGGTACGAGACGAAACGACATTTCTTATTTTGGTTTCTATCCTTGGGATTCTGATAGCAGCTGCGATGGTTTTAAGAAAGACCCGGAAATGATTCTACTTTTGCAGGTTAGACGAATGAATTGATTATTCGAAAAAAGATTAGATGATTTGAGTTGCTCGGAAGACATAAAGCGAGGTACACCTTGTCAACTGAAGAAAGGGTAAGCCACACCGATGACAATCTCTAAATTGTAAAATTCTGAATAGTGGAAGATTTTACCATTTCCGACACTTGGGATTTAATGGATACGACATCTATTCCAAAATATTTTTCATTTGCTACCGTTAACTTCTTCAGCGCTCTTGTCATGATAGAAAGAGCAATATCCTTTTCGTTTTTTTGATAGTGTACGAATGCAGCAGCAACAAGAATTAGACCATTTAGTAAATCTTTCTCGTCTCCATAGGCTTTTTTCCATACACCTTCTAGCACTTCGTGTGTAATCCAGTACTTTTCTTCATTGAATAATTTCTTCGCCAGTATCAGAGATTCCTCAATTTTAAGATCCTTTTCGATAACCTTGTATCCATCAATATATTGGCCAATGAACAAAAATATAGATCTAATTTTTTCAAGGTCTTCAACATTTCCCAAGCTAATATCAAATTCTATGAATCGATTTGAGACGCGAACATCCCTGATTAGTATATCATATTTTTCGACAATTTGCCTAGCCTTTGAGAGTAACAAGCGTGCATCTTTTGGACCAAATCCTTCATTCTTCAAATATGCCATGTATCTGTGCAATTTGGGATCTTTCATGTCTAATTAGCTAACATTCAAACCAAATATCCTTTGCCCACATGGAACTCATTTGAAAACTAATTTGATACATTACTCTAGCTCCTCTAGCCCGCTTACCTTTAGCTTAGGATATGTTTGATACATGCTAGTGAGATTTGAAGAACAAAGTGATGATCAATGGAATCTCTGGGTATCGTCGATTATTCTTCCTGCTTGTAATGGTAAACCTAAAGCTGATGAAAGAGTTGCATCAATGGCATGTTGTATGTCTTTATGAGTGGTTGTAGGTAGTGGATGGACATGCTTACCAAGTACGGTTCCTATAAGACAGTATGGGACAGACACAAGAATGGAGTGCCAAAGGTGTATGGAAAAATATTATGAAGTCCTGGACTGATAAACATAGTCGACTTTTCTGTAGATTACACTACTTTAGCTGCCAAGAAAGGGGGCAACAAATAGGCTTTGATGGTCATAAGAAGACAAAGGGTTGCAAGATACACATAGCAGTAACACCACAATCTTTACGGTTAGCAATAGACTTAGCAAAATGGAAATGAATATCAAAGTAGGAAGCTCGTTCCACTTCTGAGTAATAAACAAATAGAGAATAACAACGGATGGACTACTCAAGAGCAGACCAGAATGTGTCTGACCTATACCAAGTCCCATACATTTCTAGTACTAACACATACTTACAACAACCGTATTAGAATCCAAATAAAAAAAAGAGAAATACCAAACCGAAACAAGGGAGACCGCATCTCTTCCTTTACCGAGAGTAGAGGAAAGTTAGAACTAGAAATTCTTTGGATGGCTCAAAAGCCCTAGACGAATCAAAACACGATATGAAAGACTAGCATCCATCTACTTGGGTTTATTCAACTAGGCTGTATAATGATACTAAAGAAAGTTGCCAGAATAGTTCTTGAACATTACCTCTATGAGTTGGCCGGCTTGTTAAGTTTTATAAATATCCATTAAATCCATTA
>JALYLJ010000231.1 GCA_030774295.1 Thermoproteota archaeon | reverse complement strand
ACGAACCCCTACGGGATGAGGTTTCCCAGCAGGATCAGTTCATCTGAGCGTCGTGTCAGATTTGATCTCACGCCTTTGACCAAGCTTGGCAACCCCCGCACAAATATTCAGTCCATTCACCTTCATTTTGTGTAATTGAAGTAAAATGGACAGGACTTAACTTCAGTTTTTTGGCTTTCTTATTTTAACTCTTTTGCCATGGGAGGTTGGAATAATCGACATTTTTGCGTTCTGAAATGTAGAGATCAACTCCTTTCCTTGAAAGAATCTATCCAAAAAAATTGCTAGTGCTGCGATTTCTGAATGCGGCTGATTTCCAACAGCAATATTCATGTCGGCCAAGGAGTAAACTTCCTTCGGAACTTTGCTTGCTCCAATGACAATCAGTATATTTTTATTGTATCCAAAATCAAACGATAAGTTTTCTATGTTTACGCCATACATTGTTAAATGAATAACGATCCCCTTATTCTTTTTCCAAGCATTTATGACTGATTTCCAATTCTGAATAATTTCAATATCAAATTCTTTGGAACCACCCCAATCATCACAGACTTTTTTCATGGTCTCAAGTATGGAATCATCCACGTCACTCATGAAAATCTTCTTACAACCAAAAGCTCTTGATACTAAGGCAACGTGAGTAGTGGTGCGATCATCCCTTACAAGCCTGTGACCTAACCTTAGGACTGCAATGGACATTAATTATTGTCCACCTTCATTGTATTCACAAAGATCTTGGAGGAGATAGTATTCAGGAGAACATTAATGTTTAACCCAGTTTTTGAGGATATCATTACGACATTGTTGTTATCTTCATTAAATATTCCCAGCTGCATGCACTTTTCCATAGCCTCTTCAGGATTTACCAAGTCCAATTTATTGAGGACATAGATTATTTTTCCGATTGATACTCCCAAGTGGATCAAGACAGTAAAACTACTAGATAGCTGTTTTCTAATCATTTCATAACTCTGACTGATGTCTAATACTAGCAGGATGACATTTGAAAATGTTAATTCTTGAAGAGTTGATTTAAAGGCATCTATCATGTACGCAGGAAGTTTACTTATGAATCCCACCGTATCCGAAAACATTATTTTATTCCCGTCGATATTCACGACCCTGCTAGATGTTGAAAGAGTTGTAAACAATTCAATACCCACCAATTTTGATTCCCCTGTCAAAAGATTAAACAAAGTTGTTTTGCCAACTGAGGTATATCCTATAATTGATGCAGTTGGAAAACCGGATCTTGCCCTGCTAGTTCTTTGCAAAAGCTTTCTTTTTTCTTCTCGCAGGAGTTTTTTTCTTAGGACGGATATTCTTCTCTTTATATCCAATAAATGTACATCTGCATCATATTTTCCTAATCCAAAAAAGCCTGGTTGTTCTCCGCGCTTTGAGAGCCTCACATTCTCTTTGATTCTTACTGCCTCATAATGTAATTCGGCAAGTTTGATTTGTATCCTGGATTCTTCTGTATTTGATCTCAATCTAAAGATTTCAAGTATTAGTTTCTCTCTATCAATAATGTCAGTCTCACACAGTTTCGCCAGATTATATTGCTGTGTTGGTTTCAAAACTTCATCAAATACTACAAACTCAATATCCAATGACTTGATGAGTTGACTAACATCATCTGCCTTTCCCTTACCAATACCAAATTTTGATCTTGTTAAATGCCTCTGAGTTACAGTACGTATTACTGAATAACCCGCAGATTCCGCCAAAGACCTGGCTTCATCTGCAATGTGTTTAATTGGATAAGTAATAAGTAACGCAGATTTAATCACTGGGGTCTACCTCAGTATACAAAGGTATCCGAAAAAACCTTTCTAGTTTTTTGGTTAGTTGTTCATCAGGCTTTATTGAGCCACTTTCTATTTTCCGTAACAATGATGCTCTTTCATTTAGTGAAAGTCCTAACTGTTCATGCGTAAGTCCCTTTGTCATTCTGGATTTTCGAATGACTTCAGAAAGATTGCTAACCAAAATCCTAGTATCATCAAATGTGATTTTTTCAGTCCTTACTATTTTCCTTGGCCTGGGATAACCTATTTGAATATTTTGTTGGTTACTTGATGGTCTGCCCGTTTTTTGGATATTTTGTTGGTTACTTGATGGTTTGCCCCTTTTTGAACACGATTTGCACACTGTTAGCAAGTTGCCTTCAACATAAAC
>JALYLJ010000230.1 GCA_030774295.1 Thermoproteota archaeon | reverse complement strand
CAAGAGACAAGAGCAGAACACCATCATGAATTGGTAAAGATTTGATCATCATTTCCAAGTACACATGAATTATTTGAAATTAAATCAGAATTGAGGACATTCGCTGAAGTCCCGCTTATCTCTTGTTTAAAATACAGGCCGTATCTCCACGGTGGTAATCTAATAATTTAATTTTGCCCCATTTTCAGTAAATTTATTTAGTAACAGTATTTGAAAAGACCAGAACCCTATTGTTATATGAATCAACTACGTAGACATTGCCTGCCGAATTGACGGCAACTCCCTCCGGACCCGATAATGCAATCTTGTCATTATTTCCACTGAATAGGCCAGTAAGAGAGTTCAAAACACCTTCCTGTCCAGAAGATCCCAAAACTGTTATAAACTGACCGTCACCAGAAAATTTCTGTATCCGATTGTTGCTTGTGTCGGCCACGTATACATTGCCAGAGGCATCAGTGGCTACATAATGCGGTATGTTAAACATACCTGTGTCAGGACCGTTTGAACCCCAGGCTTTGACAAAGTCACCATCCTTTGTAAATTTCTGTACGCGGTTATTGTTCGAATCGACGACGTAGACGTTATCTGACGGGTCAATGGATATACCTACAGGAAAAGCAAACTGTCCCTGGGCATTCCCAGAAGATCCCCACGCCGCAACAAACTGACCGGCACTGGTAAATTTTTTAATCCTGTCATTTCCAGAATCTACCACATATACATTACCCGATGAGTCAATTGCAATACCTTGGGGAAAATTAAGTTGGTTATTACCAAACCCGTAGGATCCCCAGGCTGTAACAAAGTCACCATCCTTTGTGAATTTCTGTACGCGGTTATTGTAATGGTCAACGATGTAAAGATGATCTGACGAGTCTACAGCAACTCCGTCAAGAGCATTAAATTGGGCGTTTCCCTCGCCAGGAGATCCCCATTCTGTAACAAACTGACCGGCACTGGTAAATTTTTTAATCTTGTTGTTGACTGAATCTGCAACGTAGACGTTACCCTCTGAGTCAACAGCCACACCTATAGGAGCGTTAAATTGTCCACCTTCAGTAGCATTAGAATTCAAGCCTCCAATAGCCTGATATGTCTCTTCTCCTTGTCCGTAAGCATTAATAGTAAAGTAAAGCAATATGAAGCAATTTAAAAGCCCAAGCATCGCCATAGAACATGGTAAGTACGAACTATTTTTAATTCCAAGCTGCATCGATATCATTTTTGAGATAACTAGACCGGTTAATAAGGTTGACCCAGTTGATTGGTACTATTAATATACGCTGTTCGACATTGTGCGCCAGTGTGGGACGAAAAATTATGAGTGACGACAAAATATATATCGCAGATTCAGAAGTGGATATTATGCAAAGAATTCAATTTGGGCACAAGTTTGCATTTTTTAATAGTTCTTATTTTTGCGTCGGCAACAATTCTCCAACCAACCCTGTTAATGCTTATCGCTTTCTTGTTTCTTTTTTGCCTTTAAAGATTAGGAGATCTTTACATCTTGTCTTGATTGAGACCTTAATCTGTTAAATAGAGTGATAACAGTAAAAAGATTATGAGTAACCAAGATGCTTTATCTAATACAATGTACGATATCTTGAACGCAATGGGCAAAGATGCAGAATTTCTTTACGATACTATTGACAAGTACATAAAAGATGCACAAGATGCAAATAAACAATACTTGGTTGACACCTGGCAAAAAATAAAAGATGACAAGTTAAATCATGTAACTATGCTGAAGGATGCTCTTGAAAAGGAGATCCACGGTCAATAATCTCCTTATCAATCTATAAAGGGTTTAAGCAATGCTTTCAAAACTTTTCAAACCTTACTAATTTGAAAGACTTGCAAACTACATATTGGCTAGAGAATCATATGGTAACCTAGATCTCGAAGCCAAAATGAAGGTAACCCAGATTCACTGTCGGGAAAATATTGTATAGTGACCATACATGACGGTAGCCCTGAATTCAAATCCAGGTTAAAAACAATACTACGAACAATTCGTCAGCTAAAAATTCCATTTAACATTGCCGTCATCCCTTGCATGAATAAGAAAAAACAGAATGATATTAGAGCCGATAAAGATTTCCTGTTACTGGATTCCGATACATATTTTGAATGACATAGCATTAAAGTTTTCTACAATTGAGGGTTCCTCGGGATTCGAACCTTGCATGTAATGGGGTTCTATCACTTGGTATTTAGCTTTTTGTTTTAGTTTGGTTCTTGTCTTCTTCTGGGAATAGACCCTGACAATATAGTACCTTCCCATTGCACAGGTTGGAAAGCGGCAAACAGAATCATTGAAACCATGCCTGAAAAGTACTTACAAAGTAGGCTTGCAGATTACTCCTTCTTCGCCACTACGGATGTATTGATTAAGAATGTCGTAAGTATTGGCGATGGCGTTTTGGTTATAGGCTATCCCCTCTGGCTAAAACATAGAACAACTAATTTACCACTGGTGAGAACTGGTTTGATTTGTACCAACATGAGAGAGGACTTAGAGATAAGTATTAAAGAAAACGGTAGAATTCGAAATAGAATTGTTCGAGGTTTTATAATAGATGGCGGAACAAGCCCTGGGCCTAGCGGAAGTCCAGTAATACATTATCCACCATTATCTCGAGTTACCAACGAAGGTGTCATCACTTTTGGTTTTGGTAATCCATATCTATTGGGGATTGTATCGGAGTCTCGGTTAGCCATAGTCGAATCTGATTCAGGCGACGCCTATCCAACCTTATCAGAACTATCCACTGTTTTCAACGCTGACACAATTAAGGAAACTATTGAGGAATTTTTCCCAAATGAATAAGCCATAGTGATTATTTCTACAATGGATTATGAATTATGATGGACTATGAATTAATGAATTCTAATATTCACATTAGTTGTATTCATGTTGCTATGTGGAATATGTTACTGTATAAAAGTCGTATAATTACCTGAAACATCGCTATCGCTAGGGGCGGACGAGATTTTGAAGGAGTCGATCATTTTTTGGACATAGGGTAGATACTTTGCGTAATCCTTATCCTCTACATCGTATGTAATGACATAAGCCAAGTTCCCAACAATAGTTCCAGTTTCTATTTTTTTGAAGCTGGAGGCATTTTCCTCTGTCCCTGGAGTATAACTGCTTACCATGATGTATGCTGGATGTCCTGCTAAAGTAGCACTCGTATTGGAATCCAAAATATTAGCGCCAGAAAGGTCTTTTTCTGCAGCTATAGATTCGTTCAGATATTCTGTCAGAGAGGGAACAGGATCCAACTTTTCTGTCAATACATCGACATATGGACCAGACGCATTTTCAGAAGCAGGATTTTGAAATGAAACTATGTCGTCAGTGGAATCGGGAGGAATTGGGTAAACGCCCTGCTCAGATACTTCCCAATTAGTAGGATACTGCATCGTAATTCCAAACGTATCATTTACATATGATGAGAAGCTACCTGGTGAAGATTCATCAGGAGGGCTATTAACGATATTATTATTTGTGTCAGGAGAGTTTGATGGTGTAAATGCCTTAGCTTGCTGTTGTTGAGGAGAAATGTTGAAAAACAAGAAAATCGTAAAAACTGTAATTAACATCACAAGACTGATTTTATCTACCATATCTTTCAAATTTCCTATGGACTATTAAACTTATTGATATAATAGGAAATCAAAAGCCCTTTTTTGATATTTAGTAATTACTCAAGGAACATCTACGATAGTGGTACTAAAGATATTCAACCTATTGAAGAGTAGTTTCTCAATAAGCATTACATAATATGTAAAAGAATGAATTTGACAGGATAAATATTTTGACTATTTCATTACTAGATCAAAATTGTTTACTGAAGAAGAATATACGACATTCTACAATTCCAAGAGACATGTTATAGATCCCTTAAGTTTGATTAAGAACCAGTTTAAATTCCGGATAATTTTTATTGTATATTTTTTCTTATTATCAACATGAAAAACCAAAACAAAAACGACTTTCGAAGAAATGAATCCTACTATTACAGTTAATGCTGAATTAACAAAATAATCAGTCGAATATTTAGCAGAGTAATACGCAATAAACAGACTAACGATAAAGCCCACAAATCCGGAAATTAAAAGATTCTTATTGAGAGATACCGTACTCTTATTTTTTAAATACAATTTTGTGATGAATGTTACCGTGTCGGATTTTCTCAACAATAATAGTGATAGAACAAAAAACGATTTATTAGTATCCAGGTTTTCTCCTTTGAGTTAGTATAATATTATTATGACATGTTGGACTCCTGTGGTTCTTCCTCCACTCTTTGCTTGTTTTGTTAGCACATTGTTTAGAATTATGCAACAAAGGTTAAGAACCAAACAAGCATGCATTATTTTTAAACAAAAAAGCCGTTACAGTTTCGGTTCGAACTTCCGTTTGTAATGATAAGTTACAGGAAAATCATATTAAATAAAAAATGATGGAACTGGCT
>JALYLJ010000229.1 GCA_030774295.1 Thermoproteota archaeon | reverse complement strand
GATATGTTCTTTTTGCTCGAAGTACTGATGGAGGCAAGTCATTTTCATCGCCACTCAGTTTGAGCGGTAGCAGTCGTTCAAATGTATTTAATCCTGAAGTTTCATCATCTGGTAACAATGTATATGTGGTGTGGCAGGGGCAATCTGCTACTGGAAATCAAGACATATTTTTGAGAAAAAGTTCAGATTATGGAACATCCTTCAGTGCGGCAGAGAACATAAGTAATGATCCTGGCGGATCCGGAAATCCCGATATAGTTACAGTTGGTAACGACACACATGTAACTTGGGAAGGTACAACACCAGGTAACAATTTTGTATTCTACACTAAAAGTGATAATGGTTCTGATTTTGGGACACCTCAAAAACTGGGCGGAAACCAAGGAATATCTTACAGTCCAGAAATTTCAGTAAAGGAAAATACAATTACATCCGCTGATAGTTTTACGTATAAGGCAGTAGACGACATGGGCGCTGAGAGTAATGTTGCTACCGTGGATGTGAATCCGGATACAAACGATGAATCTAATTTAAAAGATAATGGTAAAAGTGTATCAATAGATTCAGCCCATGAAGTTGAAATTACCTTGAAGGCGAAGGATCAGGATAAGGATCCATTACAATTTGAAATAATAACGCCTCCATCTGAAGGACGCTTGTTCAATTTTGATCCTAATTCTGGTACTGTTAAATATATTCCAAACGAAAACAATGAAATAGACATAAACTGGCACAATTATGTAAGCGGACATGACAGAGTTTTGACCAAAAACATAGAAAGTAGCGATACTTCCATAGGTAAAGATAATAGCGATCCTTTTAAACCAAGACAATAATAATTAAAAAGATATAACAACTTTTAAAGATTCTTACCACGGGTAAGCAAAACATTTGGCACATTTATTACCGCTATCGACTCGAAATAATTATTATAAACTACGGATTCTAATGTATAATGAATTTAGTTGTCGAAAATAAAATT
Organism: Thermoproteota archaeon; assembly: GCA_030774295.1. GTDB lineage: Archaea > Thermoproteota > Nitrososphaeria > Nitrososphaerales > Nitrososphaeraceae > TA-21. Next base: position 3,073 of record JALYLJ010000229.1, on the reverse strand, counting down.
CGGTATAGTTATTCCACAAGGCTGGAGAAATGATCTACCACGTATATCGGGTGCGGAACAATTCAAGTATTCAAGAGATATTATAATTGCTGCAGAGAAAAATGGCTTTGATTCGGCCTATGCCTATGATCATTTTATCCCCCACTACAGATATCCAACGAAGGGTAACTTTTTTGAATGTTATACTCTATTATCCGCCCTTTCCACTTTTACAAAGATGATAAAATTAGGGCAGATAGTGACCTGTAATTCTTATAGAAATCCTGCGCTTCTGGCAAAAATGCTATCCACATTAGATGTCATTACCAGAGGACGTATTGAGTTGGGTATAGGAGCAGGATGGTATGAAGAAGAATACAACGCTTACGGTTATTCCTACTTCTCAAATGTAGTTCGTATATTGCAGTTGGAAGAATCAATTCAAATTATAAAAAAATTATGGACTGAGGAAATGGCAAATTTTCGCGGAAAGTATTATTCCATTAACAACGCCATCTGTTTTCCAAAACCCATTCAAAAACCTCATCCCACAATCATGGTTGGAGGATCTGGCGAAAAATATTTGTTAAAGGTCGCCGCCAAATATGCAGACCGATATAACCTTTATTTTGGAACACCTGAAGAGATGAGCAGAAAGATAAACATTCTAAAAGACTATAATACCAAAAATAGAAAAATTGAATATTCAATAGTACTTCCTTGTATGATCATTCGGGAACATGAAGATTTGAAAAAAATTATAAAGAAATTAAAGAAAGAGAAAATGACTGTAGAGCAGTACAAGAAATCAATTGCAGGTGGGCTGACTGTAGGGACCATTGATGACATCATAAATGGAATATCCAAATATGTCAATATCGGAGTTAGCCATTTCATATTTCATTTTATGATTTTAGATCAGAGTGTACTCAAGAAATTTTCCAGGGTCATGAAGATTTCTAGAACATTACGATAATCTTTTTCACACTGTATTTTAAACAGAATATTTAATTTCATGTTCAATTGATTCTTATGCTAATTTGACAATAATTGCATCTAGAGTTGATTCGGGAATTGATGTACTCTTATCGCAGCTACAGCAGCTGATTAGAGTTCCTAGTGTCTCTGCAAAAAAACAGCCGACGATTATCAAATGCGCAGAATTAGTTTCTGAAATAATGTCCAGAGCAGGGATAAGCACAGAGATTATAAGGCCAGAAGACAGTTCGAAACAAATCCCACCCGTAGTATATGGTGAGGTCAAATCCAAAAGTAATCCAAATGGAAAGACTATTTTATTTTATAATCATTACGATGTTCAACCTCCAGAACCAATTGAATTGTGGAATGATGATCCATTTAGTGGTAAAATTGAAGGGAATTTTATCTTTGGAAGAGGATCTTCTGATGACAAAGGTGAATTAATTACTAGAATAAAGGCAATCGAGTATTTTCTCGAAGAATCAGGGGACGTTCCTTGCAATGTCAAATTTCTAGTTGAGGGCGAAGAAGAGATAGGTAGCTCTCATCTTGAAGAATATTTGGCCAAGAATAAAGAGAAATTTTCCTGCGATGCAATAATTTGGGAATTTGGCTATGTAGATGAAGATGACGTACCCGTAATGAGTCTTGGAATGAAAGGGTTACTTTGTGTAGAATTACATGCTAAATGTTCCAATGCAGATCTGCATTCCAGCTTAGCAGTCATAGTTGAAAATCCGGCGTGGCGGCTCGTTCACGCATTAAAGACCATACGCGATGAGAATGGCAAGATTACAATAGACAATTGGAATAAAGACGTGAGGGATTTTTTACCCGAAGAACTCGAATGTATTGGGCAAGACGAATTTGATATTTCAGAGTTCAAGAAAAGTTATGGGTTGAATTACATTTTCAATCAGGAAGATATTGAGGAAATAAAAAAAGCGCTTGTAGGAGGAGTGACGTCCAATATAAGCGGATTATTTTCAGGTTATATTGGCGAAGGTTCGAAAACTGTTTTACCAAGTACTGCCATGGCCAAACTCGACTTTAGACTAGTACCTGATATGATACCACAAAAACAATTTGAATTATTGAGAGAACATCTCGACAAAAATGGATTCAGTGACATACAATTGAATTTTTTGAGTGGGGAACCTGCTTGCAGAATTCCGCTAAATGACGAATTTGTAAAGGTAGTCGAAGCAAGTGCTAAAGAGGAATATGGAAAAGTTATCAAAAGTATATCTTCAGCTGGAACAGGACCCATGTGGTATTTTAACAAAATATTGGGATGCCCCTGCGTGAGTATTGGTTGTACTTACAAATATAGCAGAATTCATTCGCCAAATGAATTTGCCCGAATAGATTTGATTAAGAAGACGACAAAATGCATTGGAAATATAGTCGAAAAATATGGCAAGATAACGGACAAAAATTAGATAAAAAGTAAACTTTAATGAGCCGGAACCAATTAAGCTGCAAAAAAACAATGAACTTTACAATTATCAAATATGTTAAACTGTGACTATAAATCGGTATTTCAAAGACATGTATTTAAAATAAATATTAGTGAAAATAACTAATGCAATGTAATGACAATGAATTGTCCGCAATGCGGTACGCTGATGGTGTGGTTGAATGGTTCTATAATGCACGAACAGCAAATTAATTACTATGAATGTAGAAATTGCAAGATTAAGTTAAATACCCTATCGGATGGCACATACGAAATAACTCAACAAGAAAATGAACAAAGGTTAGAATAAATAATAAATCTGCAAATCCTAGAGAAGGTTATGAATTTAGATAATCAAAAGTTATTAAAGGAAAAAATAAAAAAAAGAGATGATATCATCGTTCTTCCTGGCGTATTTGATGCGCTAAGTGCAAAAATCGCCCAGCATGTTGGATTTGAAGCGATGTTTCAGACCGGATATGGATCTGCCGCTTCGCTGTTGGGCTTGCCTGATTTTGGGTTTTTAAACGCAGGTGAAAATATTGACAACGCCAGAAGAATAATCAGAGCCGTTGATGTTCCGGTAATAGTTGACGTTGACACAGGATATGGCAATCCCCTTACTGTTTGGAAAGTAGTAAACGACTTGATTGC
>JALYLJ010000228.1 GCA_030774295.1 Thermoproteota archaeon | reverse complement strand
GCTAAGAACTTCAAATATAATGATCGACAAGTATTCGAGCAGAATCTATCAGTGCGTTTCACCAGTTAGTAAACGTATTCGACTATAGCTTACAAGCAATATAAAAGGAAGTTAGGGGCTTGAAGGCTAGCGGTGATATTAGTAATTAATTGTGTTCTTCGAGTATTGGCTGTTCATTTCATATTCGTCTTTGTTACTAAAAGAAGAAATAGGAAAAGTTGAATTATTCGATATTCACTTGTCGTATGCGTAATTTGAATCTTTAAAACATCGTAGAACTTCATAGTCTGCTAGATTATTTGAAAGTTCCTGCCTATTTTTTATACACTCTTGTGTATCAACATCTTCTTGTTTGAAGATTTTTGAATTTTTGAAATCGTGCCAATTCATCGAGTTGTCATCATCTTTACCATTGTCGATATCTTTGACAAGTTGCTCCATAGTGTCATCATCATCCCAGATATTTTTAGCCGCAAACACGTGGCCATTGGTTGCAACAATTGAGGCCCCTAGCATTATGATTAAAAATGATGCCAATAGGAACATCCTATTCACTAATAGTTTCTTGTTCAATGAAAAGTCGATTATTCCTTAACTATTAGCATTTGAGGATCTAATTTAAGCAAGACTTAAATGCCACGGGACATAGCCAACCTGGCACTCACTACGAGCGATGTCGAATCACATTAGGATGACAATACATTTCAATTGCTTCAAATTTGAAGCAAATAGTCTAAAAATAAAATTTATTTTATCTAGAAGGCTGTATCCAACCCCTGTGGTCTATCACTGTTTCCAATTTCTGGCAACTGTGAGAATATTAAGTTAGAAAAAACGTCAGGTGTAACAAAAAGCATAGACAAATCAGCGTAAGGATTGAATTGACTACGTTTCTATTCATAATCGCAATTAGGTACAGATAATACGTATATAATTTCCTAAGGCGTGGTAAAGGTCAGAAATCTTGTAGAACGTTGGATACTGTTTGGCAGTAACGTTCATACTTGAAGAAATGAGCTACGATAGAATCCATTATGATTAAACATTCCATATAAGAGAATTCTAATGTGGTGTGCCATAGTAAACCTGTTTGTATTCTATCACGCCATCATTACCGACACTTTAAATAAGCGTCTCTCCTTGTTACAGGGATGAATGCTTCCACGAAGTCTGAAGGTTGGGTTCGAGCAGTAGAAATAGGTCTTGGCATTATTGTCGTCATATTAGCGATTTATGCTCTTGCATATCCAGGAGATACGTTTGTTTCCTTTGTATGGATACTTGGTATAATTTTATTTATTGTAGGTATTGATAGGCTCCTTACTGGAATATTCCTTCCTATCAGGGGTAGAGGGGCAACTATAGGTCTGGGCGTTCTTGTGCTCATATTTGCAGGTCTTGTTATCGCATTTCCAGTATTTGCTACATGGATTATAACGGTCTTTATCGGAATTGCACTTCTCTTTGCTGGCGCCGCAAGTATAGTTCAGGGGTTCTCAGGAAAGGAATCTGGTTGGAAGAAAGCCTTCCTTATTGGAGTAGGCGCGTTGTTAATAGTGATAGGAGTCATGGTCCTTGTATCTCCCTACTTTGGTGCCGTATTTGCAGGAATTGTTGTAGCCACAGGACTCTTGATAGCAGGAATTGAGATGATCGTAGCAGGAGCAACAGGCAAGAGATTGAACATACAGGCCGATAGCCTCACCGCTAAAAAGTAAATAAGAGGCTCTACTAATTTATTTTAATTTTTCAGATTCGTATCTAAAACCATAGTTACTAACATAAGTAAATCCGAAAATAACACGATACTAAAAATTATTGCCGATGTCATATTTGGCACCAGAATTATCTCAAGTGATTGATAAGGTCTATACAATTTGCCTGTTTCTGTTCTATGTCAGAAAGTCTTTCCATTAATTGATTCTTGAGGTAATTCAATTGTTCTTCTCTTTTTTCCCTTTCCTCCTCCTCAAATCTTCGTTTATAGAAAGTGTTGGTAATGACAGACATCAGGATTGCTAACATCGATATGCCAAAGAACATATAAAATATTGCCACTATTCGCCCTATGTTACTTATGGGTACTATATCACCATATCCTACAGTGGTTACCGTCGCAACACACCACCATAATGCGTCAAGAATAGTTTTTATTTTTAAATTTGGTACTTGCGATTCTACACCGTACATGACAAATGTTCCCAGCAATATGATCAGACCAGATGCTATGAATAAATAAATGGTTTTACTCATAACAGATAGTGGTCAGTGATATTTTTTAAGTTAACTATATGAAGATGCAAATTAGTTCAAATTTCTTAAGGCTACCAAAAATGAATCTGGTGATATGCCTAACCGTCTTTTGCAGAACCTAAGAAATTCATCAAATTTTGCACATCTTTCTTCCTTTTCAGTGGCAATAATTTCTTGAATTTCAAGTGATGATTGTCCTAAAGAACTAAGATATTTAATCGCAAAATCATAATCATGAATTGCGCCAAGTATGTCTTGAAGTTTTTGAAGAGTTTTTCTTGTTTTCAATACACTCTTTTTTTCATCTGCTTGTAATTCCAACAAATATTTTAACTTTTTACAAGTTATCCTGAGATCATGTAATTCTTCTAGTTTTGAAGGACTGGTAAGAACAACTGGAAATGTAGATTCTATCATCGATATTAATCTTGATACCATTTTATCATATCTTTTTTGGAGCTCCTTTTCTGTTACGCCAATTTTGTCTATGATTTTACTTGTATCTATCCTTTTTACGGAACGTGCAATTGTCTTTGCGTTTTCTAAATTTGCATCTCTCGTTGTCTTTAAGGATTCAATTAGGCTATTCCTTTGATCACTTGAAGGATATTTTTGTAGCTTTTCACAGATAATATCTAAATCCCTAATTTCGCTATTAACATTAAAAAGTTCCTTACATTTTAGAACGTATTCAGATAATGATGATCCGCTCCTATTTTTCTTTGGCAATATCAGAAAAGTAGCATCTAGCCGCCTAATAGCTGTTCTAACATCATGAATTTGCTTTGCATTGGGAGACTTCAAGTATTTGTTAACTCGATTATTAACCCTTTGAAGATTCTCACTTAATCTTGTCAAGAATGGTAGGAGATTTAACAAATACGTTTTGAATTGATAGTTTTGATTTATTAATTTTCTTAAATATTTAAAAGGTTAAACATCTATAAATTCAATATTACATTTCATTTCTCTATACTTTTTTGTTAATCTAATTAGAAAATGATGGAGTATGATATTCCTCTAGTAGAACTATATATGAAAGAAATTGATAAATTGCCAAGTGAATAGTTTACCAAATTTAGGTATTGTTCTATCGGTTATTATCATATCTTTATTATTTTATTCTAATCCAACGACATACGCAGTGAAAGTTGATAGATATTGGGCTGTACTCACCGCATATAATGAAATAACTCCAAACACAAGTGACGCTGTTGGTTTTGTGGCCTTGAAATTCCAAGAAGATCTTAAGAAACTTATTTTTAGCATTAATGTAGACAATATTGATAACGTAACTGGTATTCACATATATCAAGGGAATAAAAATCAGAGTGCATCTATAGTTTTAGATTTAATACAAGAGGCAAGAGAACGAGGAAATGACGATACTAACATAGTAAAAATTAGCAAGAATGGCGAGATAACGGGAACGCTAGCCGTTGGTGGTGTAACTAGCGGACCTTCAGGGTCAACTAAAGGGTAAATCCTTGAAAGACCTTTACAATTCGATGATTAATAGAACAGCATACATTTGTGTTCATACAAAAGATTTCCCAGATGGGGAGATAAGTATAGGTTCATTTATTCCAACTGACAGAGTATTTCCAGATATGTCAGACTTTGATTGGAATTAATTTTAAATTGTCTACTTTTATGCTATTATAGGACCTAATCTGCTTGGTCCCATTGGGTAAGTGGGCTCACTCTATCTTATGGTATCCATCTTTATTTTAGTAACTATAGGTATTCTGGAGAAGTATATATCGCATCTTGTAGTGTATTGATCCAAATAACGATATATTTCGAATCAATAGGTATTGAACATAAAATTAGTGTTGTGAAATGCGGGCCCGGAGAGTTTTATTGACAGATCTGTCACTAATTCAATCTTTTTTATTGTAGTTGAATGTTTAGCGGGCATTAGTCATTCGACCTTATTTTTTCTCGAATAATATAATAAAAAGTCTAGTATATGAACCCGAATGCATAGTGGGCCCAAGGGGATTTGAATCCTGCATGTAAAGGGGTTCAAGGGACCTGTATTATACTTTTCTGGTTTTAGTTTAATGAATATGAATGACCTTAAAATCAAGACCATTAGTATCTCCGCCGAAATCTCAATCAAGCGCTATTTTGTAGCTTTCTTTATTTCACTCTATGTGGAACACTTGAACTCTTGAATTCTGGGTATCTGTAATAAAAACCTCTCCAGTTTTGTTGTTTATGGCAATATCTTCAGGTTTGTTAAATTCGCCTAAAGAAGAACCTTTGGAGCCCCACATTGTTATCAAAGTACCGATCCCATCAAATTTTTGAATACGAGATTCCAATCTATCAATTACATATACAAATCCTTTAGAATCGACGGCAACTCCGGGAATGCTATCCGAAAATTGACCGTTTCCAGTACCGTAAGAACCCCACGTTGAAATAAACGTGCCATTTCTATCGAACTTCTGAACTCTTGAGTTTCCCATGTCCGTGATGTACATATAATCTTCGGAGTCAAAAGCAATACCGTGAGGTCTAACAAATTGCTTATTTCCTGATCCAAGCGATCCCCATTTTTCCATGAACTTTCCTATATTATTGAATTTTAGTACTTCAGATCCTGCCCTGTCTGTGAGGTAAACATATCCATACGAATCTACAGTCAATTGGTGAGGTTTCCGATCGGCTCCTGCACCGCCAGTATCATTGAAGCCCCATTTTGTAATAAAGGAACCATTACCATCGAATTTCTGAACACGATGATTTGCAAGTTCTACTGTGTAAACAAAATTCCCTGTTGGATCAACTGCAATATCATGTAATTGATTGAATTGTCCTTCCTCATTACCTTTTGATCCCCATTTTTCGAGCAGCGTGCCATTGGAAGAGAATTTCTCGACCCGATTGTTACCAGTATCTGTTACATATACATTACCAAATAGATCTATTGCAAGACTATGAGGATTCATAAATTGCTCGTCTCCTGCACCTTTTGATCCCCAACTTCTTTCAAAAGTATAATTTTCTGCTAGATCTTTTTTTTGGTCTTGTTGTTGAGCAAATACTATTAGTCCTGTACCGTGGTGAAAATTAGATATATAGAAGGAGAAATAAAAAAGGCAAAGTATGATCGATCCAATTAGTAATCCAACAAATGTCCTCTTACTTCTTTTAAGTCTAAATTCTGTCATATCATACATCACCTGTAAGATCACCTAATTTAATAAATATTAGTTATGACGGATGTTTTACATTCTCAATACGATGATATCCAAGTATTTCTCGTGCATGTTTATTTTATCCCTCTTTTGTTTGGGGTTGGACTGCTTAACGTCACCTGTGTATATCTCTAATGTTGAGCGGATCAAATTGATTTAATGTTTTGCTGTTGTTCCCTTTGCCAGTGAAAATATCTGAAAAAATCGAAATTTTACCAAATTCACATTGCGTTTCACATTTTTGAGCGACTGTAAAATATGAATTTGCTATGACCATACTTAGGGCAGATACAAGGATAATTAGCAACACATGTGATATCATACAGTTTATTTTTTCTTAGTTAAAAATAGTGATGCAAATGTCTAAACGTAGTGGTAATTGAACTAGGATTGGATTTGACTTAGACAATAGTACTAGAATACTTAAACTGGTTCTTTTGTTTAATATCATGTTGGTATGTGCACGTGATCGACCCTCTAGTTCATCAGATACTAATTAACGACGTTATAGAGATGGTATTGTATATTATTGGCTCGGTGTTATCTGGAGTATTGATTGCTCTTTCAATTTCTGCGTACCGGAAGAACGGTTTAAAGAAACTACAATATGCTATTATTGCATTCTCCTTATTTTGTGCTTTTCTGATATACGAAAATTTAGAGCACTTTCTTGCGATTGATAGCCCATTTACAGATATAATTATTCCATCTTCGGGACTAGCGATTGTTGTATTTTTCTTCCTGGCAGTGACCAAGAAGTCTTAATTGAACTTTGATAATTTTCAGCAGCACTATTCTACCATGTTTTATCAATTGACGTCTGGAGTGAAAACTTGAATTCTTTTGTTACCTCTGTCGACTACGAACACGTTGCCTTCAGAATCTATGGAAACGTGTTCGGGTTTCGAAAACTGACCGTCTCCCAACTCAAGAGGGCCATTTCCATCGGGATCTACACAGCCATTGCCAGTTGATATTTTACAAGCAGTACCAATCTTACCCAAAAAGTTTCCATTCGTATCCAAGATTTGCACTCTGGGATTTGATGCTCCATCGACAACATAAACCCTGTCATGAGAATCTACCGCTATATGCTCTTGAGGGATTGAAAATTGGCCGTCACCTGTTCCATTTGAACCCCACCTTTTCAAAAAGGTTCCATTATTATCAAAAACTTGTACCCCCGGTCTATTTAATTCTCCTACGTATACATTTCCCTTTGAATCAACATCTATTGCATGGGGATGAATAAATTCACCATTACCTAAACCTTTAGATCCCCATTTACCGACTAATACAAAACTGCTGTTAAATTTCAGTATTCTGTCATTTCCTGTATCAGTAACAAATATACCAAAAGGTGAAAATGCTATGTCTTCTGGTCTGTTCAACTGATTGTCCGCACTGCCTTTTCCATTCCCACCCTTAGCGAGAAAATTACCATTCGTATCAAACTTTTCAATCCGGTGATTTTCTCTGTCTACGACGTAAATGTTATCTTTTGAATCAATACCTATACTATATGGAACTCGAAATTGTCCGTCTTCCGAACCTTTAGAGCCCCACTTTTTTATGAAGGTACCGTTATGTGTAAATTTCTGTATGTTGTTTAGCTCCCTGTCACCAACGTAGACAAATCCTTTAGAATCAAAATCTACGTCGTGCGGCCTTACGAACTGGCCAGGACCTGTTCCATTAGATCCCCACTTTCTAACGAACGAAAAATCTAATTGCATATCTTCATTAGTTTTACCAGGTGATTCTGAACCTTTACCACTACTACTGACAATGGTAGAGACAAAAAAGAATGTCAAGATTGAAACAACCAGAATCAATAGTACAGAACGACGCATTGTGGGTTATTTATTTAGAGATTAATTTAGATAAGTGATGTGGTACATTTGACTAAGTGTCTTCTCTAAATAAAGGACCGGCACTTAATTAGATACTTGTATCACATTGTATATATTCTAATAGAAATACGTACTGTAACACTTGAGAGTAATGAAATATTTCAAATCTATCTCACTGATATGCATCTTTAGTTCTTACGACTGTACATTGTATTTACTATGGATAACCTCCTGTTCCATTCGGTTGGTATCAATTATTAATTAAAATTTTCGCTATGTTTAGCCTATCGTCATCAAACTTTTCAATCTCCGAGAGTTCACTTATCTACATCATTATCCTGTTTTCGTTTTCACTAGCCGGTTTGCAAGAAAATGCCCATGGTTATGACAATAACGATGTTGGCTCAAAGTTCCATGAGTTTAATTTTGTAGTTGCAGGAGATTTTGGTTGCAGTGACGAGGCAAATAAAACCATAGATTCGATGGTGAGTAAGAAACCAGAAATTGTAATAGCATTAGGGGATTTGGCATACAAAAAGAATCCACAATGTTGGTTTGACATTATCTCCCCTTTAGAGAACATTAGTAATTTTAAGATTTCTTTTGGAGAACATGACGTTTCCCATGGAAATATTACCTATAATAATTATTTAAGACACTTTAATCTTACCAAACCATATTATTCTTTTGATTACAAAAATATTCACTTCATAGCTATGGCAACGGCTAAAAATAGATTGTTACCATATAATAATACCTCGGATCAGTATCAATTTATAAAGAGAGACCTTATAGAGGCAGATAAAAACAAGAACATTAATTGGATAGTAGTTTATTCATTTAGGCCATTTTATTCTTCAAACACTACGCATCCGGGTTTGGATGAACTGCAGGATTTATACCATCCTCTATTTGAAAAATACCATGTAGATTTAGTACTGCAGGGTCATAACCACAATTATCAACGGACATACCCCCTCTCATACGATTTCACAAAACAATACACTCCAATAATCGCTGACAAAAATACGGAGTCGTATAGAGATATTGAAGATGGACCAATTTTTATTACAATAGGCACCGGAGGAGCAGATTTTTACAATTTTACAGGTCAGGCACCTTACGTAGTAAAGCAACTTCTGCTACATGGCTTTTTAAATGTGGATGTAATTGAAAATGGATCTAAATTACGCCTTACATTTTATGAGAACAGCGGCATGGTTAGGGATCGTACTACGATTTTCAAGACAAAAATATCATGAGTTTTATGTTTTGGTCAATTTTAGTTTCTAATATTTGAGAACTAGTAGTTAATAGTCGTTTTTTCATGAAATGGCCATAGCCTCAATTCAAATTTTACAAATGTCTTTTTATTATTACCTTTTTTCATTCGACTTGATTAATCGCAAAAAAGTCTATGCAGCATATGTTGTCAGGCTTGAGTATTAGACGAAGTAAATGGCTTCCTATGAAGAACAAATTGAGATTACGTGGTAGAGGCATGATATCGGATTTTAATCAGATACCTGTTTTATAATGCTTAAAACTTTCTTTCTACTGATGATAACATCACGCATTCATTTCAAATTGCGGAGTTCAAAACGTGAAAGTAATCTTTCTTTGTCATCTAAGGAAGATAGATAAAATGTGAAGACTATTTATTTGCTAATTCAACAAATTCCGTTAAATGATCTTGATAGAGATTTCTCTTTACCTGATAGCTGCTATATTTTCTCTCATTTTAGTGTCACTATCGATTTCTGCATATAAAAAAAGTGCTCTGAAGAAGTTGAAATATGTCATTGCAGTATTCTTCCTGTTTTTGGTTTTTTGATTTACGAAAACCTAGAAAACATAGTTTCGTTAAATAACCCCTATTACAGATATAATAATTCTGTCTTCATCACTTGCCATTCTGGTATTGTTCTTCTTGGCAGTGACAAAAAAAATCTAATCAACTATAGCAGTTATTACTGAAATGTGAAACTGGTGAAAAAGGTGTACTTGGGTTACATGGCTTTGAGGTTTAGTAACTCTAACTCAATTGATAGGTTCACCTACCTATGTTCTAGATGGATTTAGATTGATCGTAACTAATATCTACTTGGAACTAGTTATGTCTAGAAATTGGTATTGGATACTAATTTCGATCTCGGTTATAGCATGGAGACTCAGCTATTTCATCATGTTTTTGAACTTTCACGCATCTGTTTTCTTTTTCAAAGCAAAAATGTCCATCTCCAACTTGATCATAACAATAATCTTTATCTTTATCAGCATTTACCGGTGACAAGTAACTCAAATTATCAATTAGGGCCACTATTAATATAATTACTGTTATTGATTCTATGATTAGTTTCATTTTCACAGTAATATTGCTGCGCCACCGGATTAATTAAATAATTTGATACAAATATCTAACTGAACTAGTAATTTTGTGGAAGATTATACTCAGAAAAATTGTACTGAAGCAAAAATTAATTGGAATGACACATAAAATTTGTTACTCTATTAAGAAATTTTCTTAATACTCAGGAGATATTTTAAAATATAATAATAGCATGTTGGTCCTTTTTCGTTCAAAATAAAGTCATTTGCACTATTTGCTTAAAATATTTGTTCACTAATTGATACCTCATTAAATCTTAATATTTTTAACTTTAAGTGTCTGACCTAAAGTATAGAGTCCCGAAAGAATTAATTATATGTTTGTACCACACTGTATATAT